>NZ_PYLV01000073.1:0-522 GCF_003025475.1 Photobacterium sp. NCIMB 13483 | reverse complement strand
ATTGCAGGTATGTTAATCATGCTTGCGGCTGAGATTCTACTAGCAGTAATGACTATCTCTCCTAACTTGATCAGTCAGTTCAACGCACTATTGAACCTAGCCGTATTCATTAACATGGTACCTTACATCCTATCGATGACTGGCCTTGAAGTACTACTTCGCAAGAACATGGTATCTCAAAAGCAATACCGTCTTGGTGCAACCGTGGGTACATTAGCGGTTCTATACAGCATCTACGGTGTGTACGCTTGTGGTGCGACAGCCGTATTCGGCGGTACTATCCTGACACTGCTTGGCTACATCTTCTACGGCTTCATCGCAGCTCGTGATACTAAGCCAGAAGTGAAAGCAAACTAATTTTAAAGATTTAATAAATTCGATACTAAAGCAATTTATTAATAACTAACTAGAACGGAAATGGGAATAAATAATAAATACACTGACAATTAATTATCACTATTAATAAACAGTATTATTTATTCCCTTTCTAAAATATTCGGTCAGGCCTTTTAATTTTTCATA
>NZ_PYLV01000072.1:0-534 GCF_003025475.1 Photobacterium sp. NCIMB 13483 | reverse complement strand
GCATCCACCGTGTACGCTTAGTCACTTAACCATACAACCCCAAGAGGTCTTGTATGTTCAAACAACCAAGGTTTGCGTTTAATACTCCGATCAAGAAAATATTAAACATTGGTTTTTCGCCGGACTCGATACAAGACACTTGAATGTGTGTTGTTTTGAGAACTCGTTTTTATCCTAAGATAAAAACATTCTTTTAAAATCAATCTTTCAATTAAATTTACTAGTCAGCTTTCCAGATTGTTAAAGAACATGTGATTATCGTTAGATAACCACTTTCTAATAACACTCATACGAATGTATTTAGAAAGTGGTGGAGCTATGCGGGATCGAACCGCAGACCTCCTGCGTGCAAGGCAGGCGCTCTCCCAGCTGAGCTATAACCCCAACGATATAAAAGACTTTATCACCACTTTTTCTGGGAGAAAAAGTGGTGGGTCTGAGTGGACTCGAACCACCGACCTCACCCTTATCAGGGGTGCGCTCTAACCACCTGAGCTACAGACCCAAGTCTTTTTACGTTCTACATTTTAACCA
>NZ_PYLV01000071.1:0-544 GCF_003025475.1 Photobacterium sp. NCIMB 13483 | reverse complement strand
TGTCTTGCCAATATCAACATCAATGGTGAAGCGACCACATATAACGTTAACGGCAATGTCTTAACGGTGGTGGATACACAGTCACAACCCGTGATGGTGGTGACGATCGCTAATGACGGCACTTATACCGTTAAAGTGACTGGAGCTGTTGATCAAAACAGTGCCGATATTGCTGAGATTAAACTGGCTGTGACGGCAACCGATAAAGACGGTGATACCGCTCATGGTGAATTAAATATCACCATTAATGACGGCACTGATGCGGTTGGTGGTGAGAACATTGATATCACGCTGACAGAAGGTGATCGTGATGTTGATGGCAGCGGTACCAGCACTGGTGGCATCGATACCACGTACCCTGTGGAACAAAGCGGACAGTTAACACTGGTTGCGGGTGAAGATCGTCTTGACCCAAATACCGTTGCGATTGATGCAAGCCAACAAGCAGAGCTAATTAAAGAGCTTAACGCTGAACTGACATCTAGCGGTCACGCGTTGACGTTTATAGTTGATGCGAATGGTAACTTGGTTGGTAACCTTGCAG
>NZ_PYLV01000070.1:0-548 GCF_003025475.1 Photobacterium sp. NCIMB 13483 | reverse complement strand
ATGTATCTGTTCAAGTGCTTGTCTTAAAAACATAAAAAAATCCAAGTGCATTAAATACACTTGGATTTTTACACATCTACAGGATCGTTCAACTGATCATTTTGGGCTTAACTGATCAGCATTACGCAATTTCTTGCGGGCTTCTCTATTTGGCTCCCTCTACTGGACTTGAACCAGTGACATCTGAATTAACAGTCCGCTAAGCTTCCCAATAAAGAGTACCAACTGAATTAAGAAAGAATTATATGATGGTAGGAGTTAGCTTCACACTCTCTCGTATTCTCGAAGCATCAAATTTCAAACGTAAAAAAGCCCGCAATTTCTTGCGGGCTTCTCTATTTGTCTTCACTCTACTGGACTTGAACCAATGACATATGAATTAACAGTCCGCTCAGCTCCCCAATAAAGAGTACCAACTGAACTAAGAAGGAATTATATGATGGTGGGAGAAGGATTCGCTTCTTTATCATTCAACAGTTGCCAAATTTCAGACGTAAAAAAGCCCGCAATTTCTTGCAGGCTTCTCTATTTGGCTCCCTCTACTGGAC
>NZ_PYLV01000007.1:0-170142 GCF_003025475.1 Photobacterium sp. NCIMB 13483 | reverse complement strand
GAAATTCGATTTAAATCAAACTTCTAGAATATGGCGGAGAGATAGGGATTTGAACCCTAGATACGCTATAAACGTATGCTGGTTTTCAAGACCAGTGCTTTCAACCGCTCAGCCATCTCTCCAATGCGGCGAATAATATAGTTGGTGAAGCTAACTGTAAAGTAAAAATCGTAAAAAAAACATCAACTGCACTTTTATCAATCAATCATGACTAAAAACAATCAAAATAAGATCAATAAGCTCATAATTCTAGAATTTCATCTATATTTATCGATGATTTAATGATTAAGATTCACTAGAGTTACACAATAGATAACGATGTAAAAATCGTTACACAACATAATAGTTAAAATTTACATCCTTGTTACTTATTAATGATGCAGGTAAACTTAACCTCATTGTTACTCATTCTGGTCTTATAAATGATCACCATAAAAAACATCGCTGCTTTAATACTAATCTCTATAGCGATCAGCGGCTGTTGCCAATCTCAAGGTACAGTTATTCAAGCCCATGGTAATATTGAAACAACACAGAGTATTCACCGTTAACTACCCTTTCGAGCCCTATCACTAAAATCATTATTTAACTCAATAATTAATACTTTGATCTTGCTCCAAATTTAAATCAAAAAGCAAACGTTTGCTTTGTTGCGTATCACACTTCCATTCGATATATGCATTTGACATCATTAATTACTACATCAAGGTTATTCCTTGGGGGTATTTTATTCGCAGAAATTAATCTGTGAGTAAATCAAATGAAAAAAGAAATATTGGCGATTGCTATTTCATCCCTGCTTATGAGTAGCTTAGCTCATTCTGCAACTATTTATAAAAAAGATAATGGCGATAGATTAGATATCTATGGTGGCGCTGAAATTGGCGGAACCATTGTCACAAATAGAGATAAATCCCCTTTTGGCGACAAATCTAAATCCTATGTTGATGACTCTTTTGGAACCATTGGTATAAAAGGACAAACTAATAAATTTTATGCCAAATTAGAAATTGATGCAGAACGCACTGATTGGACTTATGAAAATAATTTTAGATTAGTCATTGATAAAGCTTATGTCGGATATTTCTTAACAGATAAACAAACAGTCGAATTTGGACGAACAGATACAGCCTATGATCACTATGATGCTTTTGGCGATTTCTCAAATGAATTAGCCGACGAAGTATCAGAAGCGGGAGATCAAGATAATACGATTAAATACCGTGGTGAATTTGGCGCTTTAAAAGTTGGAATTTCATATTCAGCAAAAGGTTGGGATTACGAACAAGACGCGCAATCAATGTATGATGAAAATGGCATATTTTTAGGGAAAAAAGGATCGTACGTAACTGATTCTCGAGAAGGTGAAGTTATAAATGGCTATGCTGGCTATTTTACTAACAATCTCACCATTATAGCTGCTGCTGAAACCGTCCATAATCGTGGTGAATTATATTCATTACACGGCAAGTATAAAATTAACAAATTTGCTATTGGTGGGTTTACCTCTTATTCCGACCGTGATGGTGTAAACAAAAATAGTATGACCTATGTATTATCGGGCTCTTACGACATTACAAGCCAATTAACAGGTTATATTGTAGGTAATATTTACAATGACGATAATAACGACAAAGATGACCAACATGTTGTCGTTGGTACGCAATATATGTATGCCAAGAATGTAAAACTCGTTGCTGAAGCTGCAATGGGAGGTAATACAGGTACACTAGGTTATTTAAAAGCATATTATTGGTTTTAAATAACATCAGATATTTTAACTCATTGAATGATACTTATATATTGTTATACACATGGAACGTAACTCATGAAAAAAAATATTTTAGCGATAATTATTGGTGCCACCATTTCATCATTTAGTTTTCAACTATGTGCTGCTGATAATCAAAATGAACTAAAAACATTATCCATTCAACAGATTCAAGGTAATGACGAATACTCTCCTGTTGACGGCATTGATGTTCCTAATAAACAACATGTATCCACTTACCGTTATAACGTTAAAGGGATTATTACTGCTATTCAGCAACACAATTTAGGTAAAGATCTGCAGCAAGGCTTTTTCATGCAAGCCATGACGGATAATAATCCTGCAACTTCTGATGGTATTTTTGTTCAAACAGCAGCAATTGATAACTTAAAGGTAGGACAAGAGATAAACCTTACTGCCAGAGTTAGTGAAGATTATCATTGGACTAAATTAATTGATGTTGCAGACATCCAATTAAGTAAAGTTGATAATAAATTACCACCAGTAACCGTTTTAACATTTGATGATGCCAATAAATTTGATTTAGAACGTTACGAAGGAATGCTAGTACGCATTAATGAGAATTCAGATCTAAACGTCACAAAAAATTATGGTTTTGATTTTAATTCATATCGTAACAACATGTTACTTTCACATGGGACTGTAAACGTACACCCTAATCAAACACAAGCACCAACAACCTCTCATACATACCAGTCCAATGATTTATTAGTTATTGAGTCTTTTACCAAAGCTGCAAACGGTGATATTCCTTGGTACCCAACCTTTGGTAAAGATAACGGCACCGGAACAACTGATAATTATATTCGTATTGGTGATGTCGTTAATGGCTTAGAAGGTGTAATTGGTTATTCTTATGGTGATTACCGTTTCTATGTCACGAATAAAGCTGATACAAATACATTTATTCATACAAATGATAGAACCTACGCGCCAGAATTAAAACAAGGCGGTGATTTACGTATTGCTAGTTTTAATGTTCTGAATTACTTCAACTCTCCCTTTACAGGTGAAACTCAAAACCCGCTAAAACAAAATAGAGGGGCGACAACTCAAACCGAATTTGATCTTCAAAGCAGTAAAATAGCCAATGCCATTGTACGTATGAATGCTGATATTGTCGGTTTAATGGAAATTGAAAATAATGGCTTTCAATCGGATTCTGCCGTTAATGATCTCGTAACTAAAATTAATGATCGCATTAAAGATCCCACTGAGCATTATGCGTATGTAAAACCTAATAATGATGAAAAATTTGTTGGCGGTGATGCCATTTCAAGCCAAGTAATTTATAAACCAAGTAAAGTCACATTAGAGCAATACCGTATAATAAAAATGCCAGAGCAACATGCTCCTGAAGTTAAATATACCGATGAAAAAGGTAAACAAAAAATAGAAAGTGGTAGTAATCATCAACGTGATACTATTGCTCCAACCTTTAAAATCAAAGGTACAGATAAGACGTTAACCATCTCTGTTAACCATTTTAAATCCAAAGGTTCTACTTGCTGGGAAGATGTTAACACTGGAAAACAACTTGATGCAGATAAACAAGGCTCATGCGAAAACTTGCGGGTTGCTGCCGCAGAACATTTAGGTGAAGTATTAGCTAAAATTCCAGGATCTAAAGTTATTATTGGCGATCTAAATTCGTACGCAAATGAAGATCCTGTAATAATATTAACTAATCGTAATAATGTACCTAAAGATCATACTATCAAAGCTGCAGGGTATACCTATATTGGTGGTAATCAAGAAACTGGAACACCATTATATGGACCAGAAGGTAAAGTGATTAATAAAAGTTATGGTTACACTAATATCATCCGTCAATTACATCCTGATTCATACAGCTTCTCATATCAAAATAATATTGGTACATTAGATTATATTCTATTATCACCAGATCTAAAAAGTAAGGTTATCGATGCTAAAGATTGGAATATTAATGCTGGAGAAACTACGTTATTAGAATATGCAGATAAAAATAATTGCAATAAAGGCACATGTTCTCCTCGTTATAAAGATATTTACCGTGCATCTGATCACGATCCGGCTGTCATGGATTTAAAAATTACAGAACCAGTAAAAGATGAAACAAAAGATAAACACTCAGGCGGTTCAACAGGTTTAATGGGACTAATCTCCTTATTTGGAATATTTCTATTAAGAAAAAAGAATAATAAATAACCAATATAAAAAGAGGCTGAGTAAGCCTCTTTTTTTTGGAAAGTAATATTACTGATAATTCTAATAATTATTGATTTCTTCATACTTGCAATGTGATGCTTATCATAAAATCAAATCCTACATAGTGATGTAATCATGCTTCGTCTATTTTAGGATACTAATTACATGCTGAGTTCTACAAAATCACTTTCAATATCATTAAATAAAGCATGGATAAAACCTTTTCTTTATAAATCTGATGTTGAAAAAAGAATTCGTTCCTGGTTTGAAAAGTATAAAACAACCTGTATTCTTGAAATTGAAATAAAAGAAAAAATAATTTCAAGCCCTAAAGTTAGAGTTACAATTGAATATAATAAAATATCAAAAGACACTCATATTGATAGTGAAAAATTAGCAAATATGATTGAAGATCAACTATTCGATTTCTTTGAATATAGAAATATAATAACAATTGATGAAATCATTAAAAAAATACCATTCGAAGACTCACCACAAGATTATTGTCATTCATTAATAATGAAATCATTAAAAAAAGAAATAATTATTGATGACCAATTTAATTTATTGGATCTTAATCATAAATATCCATCAGAATATGATTTACATCGCTTAACTGACTTAAAAGTTGAACGGTTATTATTTCTATCACATATTATAAAATACAATATCAATGTACATAATGCGTTAGCTATTTAATACACTCAACCACCATCAAAAACAGACTAGCCTTCAACATTTTCTCATCTCGATGGTCGATATATCAAAGCCTCGTTATCATCAACGAGGTTATTCTACAACATACTGATAATCACTCCCCTATTACACCAATTAAATACATCGCTATTTTATTCAGACGCAAAAAAGCCAAATTCTAACGGCTTTCTTAAATTTGGCGGAGCTGATTTGGGTATTAGAGGATTTGAACCCGCTTTTATTACACCAATTAAATACATCGCTATTTTATTCAGACGCAAAAAAGCCAACATCTAAGTGTTGGCTTTTTAAGAATGTGGCGGAGAGATAGGGATTTGAACCCTAGATACGCTATAAACGTATGCTGGTTTTCAAGACCAGTGCTTTCAACCGCTCAGCCATCTCTCCATGCCGCGTATATTATAGCGGTCATTATTAACTGTAAAGGTTTTATTCTCTAAGGGTATTTAAACGAGCATTTATTACACTGATAATTGAATTTTAGCTGCTTTATCACTCTCAACATATTACAGAAGGTTAGCTATAATTTAATTTAGCAGCCATTGCTACAATATCGATAAATAATAATATTACGATTTCAAGGAAGATCTCATGAATGTATTAGTTCTTGGTGGCACAGGTGGTATAGGGTTAGCGATCGTTCAACAATTGTTACTCATTAAACTACATGCAAACATCCATGCGACTTTTTTTCACCACCAGCCTCAATATCAACATTCACAGCTACATTGGCATCAATGTGATATTACACTTGAGAATCATATTAAAGCACTAGCAAAACAACTGCCTCAACTTGATGTCGTGATCAATGCTGTTGGTATGCTCCATACAACTGAGCATCAACCTGAAAAGTCTATTCAACAATTTGATACGAATTTTTTCCAAACCAACATTCAAACGAATACACTACCTAGCTTATTAATTGCCAAACATTTTATGGCGGCATTAAAAACATCATCACGCAGTTATTTTGTGACTATTTCAGCCAAAGTTGGCAGTATTGAAGATAATAAATTAGGTGGCTGGATCAGTTATCGTAGCTCAAAAGCCGCACTTAATATGGCTATTAAAACTATTAGTATTGAATGGCGCACCAAACTTCCCCATTGTTGTGTTATTGCTTTTCACCCTGGCACAACCGCAAGCCCACTCTCAAAACCATTTCAACGTAATGTTGCACCCCACAAGTTATTTACGCCCACTTATACTGCACAATGCTTATTGAGCTTATTAGCACGACTCACACCACAAGAAACGGGGCAATTTTTAAGTTATGACGGTAACACCCTTCCTTGGTGATAGCTTTTAAGCATAAACAATACCGATAGAACACATTTTATATTATTATACATAATGTGAAATTCATCATAATATACAAGCTTATTAATGCTGTTATTTGCGTTTCTTAACCTCAATCAGTACCACTTATTCTCCTTGTTTATTGCGGTAGGTATAATGAAAAAACGTTCTGTTGGCTTTGCTATGACCATTTTAATTATTGGTAATTTGGTCGCTGTACTTTCTGATGCACTAATAAAAACCATGGGCAAAGATGCCGCAGTATTCCAATTTGTCTTTTTCCGCCAATTATCAGCGGTAGTGATCCTGCTTCCTTTTTGTTTACGCGCAACCAAACAAAGTTTTTTAGTCGGCTTAAAATGGCATTGTATGCGTGCTCATGTGTGGTTATTAGGCGCAATATTTATGGTTATTTCTTTAAATACGCTACCACTAGCGACAGCCAATGCTATTTTCTATGCTGCACCCTTGATCATGCTTCCGTTAGCCGTCATGGTTTACGGTGAAAAACTCAGTCGTTATTCTATTGCTGCGGGGATCATCGGTTTTGCCGGCGTGTTAGTTATTGTACGCCCAACAGACATTAGCTGGGCAGCATTAGCCGCGCTCGTGGTTGCATTCACGATTGCTGTAAATAACCTTTTTATTCGCAAATTACCAACCCAACAAAGCGTAGCCCAAACATTGTTGCTCACAAACTTAATAGGTATGCCTGCATCACTCGCACTAGCATTATGGGAAAACAAACCATGGGATTGGTCACCTTTGATTACCGCCTCTGGTTCTAGTGCATTAATTTTAGTGTATGCCGCCACATGCGTAGTGGCTTATCGAGCAGCAGAAAGTAATAAAATCGCCAGTGCTGAATATAGCGGCTTAATTGGTGCCGTGATTGTCGGCTATTTCTTATTTAATGAAGTGCCAGATGTAACAACCTTAGTAGGAACAGTAATGATAATTGCGCCATTATTGTGGTTAGCTAAAGTTGAAAGAAAGCAGCATAAAAAAGATTCAATTCAAGCGATTGCTGTTAACGAATAATACAATCTTTCATTGCAGAACTTTCTGCATACAAAGGCTAAGACTCGGAATATGCTATTTTCAGCCACAAGTTATATGTGACTTTAACGTTACTTACATAGGATATCAGTAATGAAAAAAGCACTAAAAATTAATAATATTTATATCAATATGGAAACGATTGTAGCCTTTGATTTAAATTATAAAATAGATGGTCATCGAGCTCTATATCTATTAACAAATAGCACTGAATTGCCTTTTTTAGAAATTGAAGAAAACGATATAGCAACCGATGATGGTACTGACTATCAAGCTCAGAAAGTCATATCAAGTGAATATAACCGGATTAAGCGTGAGTTATGCGTTTATATGGGGGTTGTTTTATAAATAAAAAAGCGATAGCCATTCGACTATCGCTTTTCATCTTGCATAATTTTAGATTACGATAAACTTAAACGAGTGCTTTATTAAATCCATCAAGGACGGCAACGGTATTATGGCCTAAGTCATCAACCGCGTAGCCCCCTTCAAAAACAAAAAGTGTTGGAATATTTAATAAGCCAATCATCCAACCAATATTTTGATAATCATTACGCATCAATTTAAAGTAACTAATAGGATCATCGGCGAAGGTATCCATACCCAATGATATAACTAACGCTTCAGGTTTATAGTCTGCAATGCGAGTTAATGCTTGCGCTAATACTGGCTCATACACCGACCAATCAGTTGTATGTAGCGGTAATGGCAAGTTTAGATTAAAACCTAGTCCCTCGCCTTCACCTTCTTCATCAGCAAAACCTAGATAATGTGGATAATCATAATCAGGATCGCCATGAATAGAAGCAAATAACACATCATTACGATGATAGAAAATGCTTTGCGTGCCATTACCGTGATGGTAATCAATATCCAGTACTGCGACTCGCTTCGCGCCTTGACGAATAAAGCTCTCTGCTGCAATAGCTGCATTATTAGCGTAGCAATAACCGCCCATTAAATCAGACGCCGCATGGTGACCAGGAGGACGACATAATGCAAATGCGGCATGTTCGCCTTGTTTAATTAAATCTACCCCAGTTAAAGCACATTCTGTCGCCGCAACAATCGCTTTCCAAGATCCAGCAGTAATAGCAGCGGTCATATCAAAGCTGTAATACCCTAATCGACCTTCGATATCTTTTGGAATACGGTTACGTAAATGGCGCGCAGGTGCAAAACAGTATGGCGACGCATCATGTACATCACCAAATGCTTCTACCCACTGATCCCAGCAGCTAGCAAGAAAATCAACGTAATCATCAGTATGAACCCAACGCAGTGGCGCATCACCATAACTATTGGGTTCAACCATCGTAAAACCACCGTGGTTATTTAGCGCACTCAGCACCATGTCGGCACGTTCGGGTTTTTCAAAACACGGCGTCGCTTCACCATTTAAGAATTCAAAACGTACATGGTGCAAGCGTTGTTTTTCAGTGTAGATAACTTTCATTATTTCTTTAACTCCATCCAGTAACGCTGGTAGAGTGCTGTAACATCACCAACATCCGCTAGAAATTGACCTTTTTGCTTAATCGCTTTCGGTGGAAAGATAATCTCACTTTGACGAATAGTATCAGGAAGATTATTTAATGCTTCTAAATTAGGCGCAGCATAGCCAATTTCTGTGATAATTTTAGCTTGGTTCTCAGGCTTTAATAAGAAATTAATAAATTGGTAGGCCGCATCTTTATGCTGACTGGCAGCGGGAATAACCATGTTATCCATCCAGAAAATAGTACCTTCTTGAGGATAAGCAAATTTAAGTGCTGGATTTTCATTTTCAGCACGTACCGCAGTACCGTTCCATTGCATTCCAACTGACACTTCACCAGCAATATAAGGAATGTGTGGCGCATCTGAATTAAATACTGCCACATTTGGCATCAATGTTTTTAATGTTTCATAAGCTTGTTTAATTTCAGCTTCATTACGGCTATTAACACTATGACCATTCATAATCAATGCCATGCCAAACACATCGCGTGGATCGTCAGTTAATAACACGTTACCTTTAAATTCAGGCTTCCACAGATCTTTCCAGTGTGTGATCTGGTGGCTATCAATGCGATCACTATCATAACCTAATGCGGTACTCCCCCAAACATAAGGCAATGAATACTGATTATTGGGATCAAATGATTGATTTAAAATCGTGCTATCTAGTTTAGAAAATGCAGGGATCTTACTATGATCTAATGTCGCTAATAAGCCTTCATCAGCCATTTTAGACACGTAATAAGTAGATGGAAAAACTAAATCATACCCTTTACCGTCGATCATTTTGATCTTGGTATACATCGTTTCATTACTTTCAAACGTTGAATAGTTAACCTTGATATCGGTTTCTTTCGTAAACTGTGTCAATAATTCTGTTGGTAGATATTCTGACCAATTATAAATATTTAATGTTGTGTCAGCGAGAGCAGGTTGAGCAACGAAAGAGCTAAGTAGAAGCGATGCAAGTAGATTCTTTTTAAACATTTCACCTATTACCAATATTCAAATAAAGCTCGAAATAAGCTTTCCCAGCTGACAATAACATAAATAAATTTAAGCAGTTATTTAGAAATTGTATGCAAATGCTACATAGATATGCGTTCAATAATATAAAAAAAAGACACTAATGATTAATCAGTTAGCGTCTTATTAACTTAATTGCATGTGTTATTTGAGCTCAAGAGTCTCACCCATCAAGGTTAGTTATTCTTATTCGCCTGCATTTGTTCTGCTTCTGCAATAAAATTCTTCGGGGGCGGTGTCCAGCCACGTTCTGATTTAGTATGTTTATCAGTACGCTCTTGTTTCATGGCTTCACCTAGCGTTTGTTCTAATTGTCTAAACAGCTCGACATAAGAAGCATTAAAACGATCTTCTTCGGTACTATCACGCCATGTTTGATACAGCAACTCTTTACTCTTTGCTTCAGTCTCAACAAACATTTCTTTTTGCTGCTCTGCTCTAAACGGGTGTACACCGAGCTCTTTCAAAGCTTGTGCACCCATCGCTAATGCCGAACGGTAGGTCTCACTAATCACATAATCCGCACCAGCACAACGTAATGAGTAATGATGACCTCTATCATAAGCGCGCGCTAATACACGAACATGCGGGTAAGTCTGTTTAATATAATGAACTAACTCTGTCGCGCGTTCTTGATCGTCAATGGCCACAACAAACACTTTGGCATCTTCAATACCAGCGGTATGCAATAAATCATGTCGCGTCGCATCCCCAAAAAAGCTCTTAATATCAATTTGACGCATATTATCAATTTGAGTCACAGAGTGATCGAGTACCACGGTTTGCATGCCATTTGAGGTCAATAAGCGATTCACAATCTGACCAAATCGACCAATACCCGCAATGATGACTTTTCCTTGTTCATCAATTTCATCCGCTTCGCGTTCATTTTTAGCCGCACTAAATCGGGGTAAAATGACTTTATCAAATAATATAAATAACCCAGGGGTTAAGAACATCGACAATGCCACGACTAATGATAATGTCTGACCCAACTCAGCAGGTAATACATTGTTTTGGACGGTGTAGTTCAATAATACAAACCCAAATTCACCCGCTTGTGCCAAACTAAGTGCAAATAGCCATCTATCACTGCCTTTCACTTTAAAAACAAACGCTAATATTAGTAATACCAACGCTTTAATCAGCATTACACCCAGAGTTAATCCAATAATGGTACCAAACTGATCAAACAAAATACCAAAGTTAATCCCAGCGCCAACAGTAATAAAGAATAATCCCAGCAATAAGCCTTTAAACGGTTCAATATTCGATTCTAATTCGTGGCGAAATTCACTGTTTGCCAGTACTACACCCGCAAGGAACGTACCCAACGCTGGCGATAATCCAATTAAACTCATTAATGTGGCAATACCAATCACCAACATTAATGCTGTAGCTGTAAAAATCTCACGCAAACCAGACGCAGCAACAAAACGGAATAATGGCCGGCTAAGATAATGCCCACCAACAACAACTCCTGCAATGGCAAGGATCACCACAATGGCATATCCCCATCCGGGCAAACCTGCGACTAAACTCAGTTCTTCATGATGTTCAGCAGCGGTCGCCATGGTTGATTGTGCTTTTTCAACTAATTCAGGCAATGCCAATAGCGGAATTAATGCCAGCATCGGAATAACGGCAATATCTTGAAACAGTAACACTGAAAACGCACTTTTTCCGCCTTCAGTTTTACTTAACCCTTTTTCATTAAAGGTTTGCAATACAATCGCCGTTGATGACAATGAAAAGATCAAACCAATGGCTAAGGCATAAGTCCAACCAAGTCCTAATGCCATAGCGATTCCCATCACAACAGCCGCGGTCACCACAACTTGTAGTCCACCTAACCCCAATAAGCGATGGCGCATACCCCATAGCATTTTAGGTTCAAGCTCAAGACCAACGATAAAGAGCATCATCACCACCCCAAACTCAGCAAAGTGCTGAATAGTAGTGGTTTCACTGCCAACCAATCCAATTACAGGGCCAATAACGACACCGGCAATTAAATAGCCCAGCACAGAACCAAGCCCAAACCGTTTCGCAATCGGCACCGCAATCACAGCTGCGACTAAATAGATAAATGCTTGTAAAAATATTCCCGTCATAGCTACTCCGTGATCACAATATCAAGACTATGATTTAATTTTGATAATTTACTCGCAACGTCATAATCAAGCTTGTTCTCTGCTATTGCGATTAATACGCGACGCCAATTTTGTAGATGTTTGGTGATCCGTTGTTCTTCCGTAGCTGTGCCTGCACCAAATAACGCAAACGGAGCCAAAAACTCCATCCCCGTTAATTCAGCCATTTGTTCTAACGGCTGTAACAATTGTCGAATCGTAAAATGGTTAAAACCTTCTTTGCGATAACTTGATTCAGAGCCACCAGCAGTTAGCGCACAAAAGAATTTTTTACCTATTAATTCTTTACCTTCACTGCCATAAGCAAAACCATATTCCAACACCAGATCTTGCCATTCTTTTAATAACGATGGTGTGGAATACCAATACAATGGAAACATAAATACAATCACATCATGATCGCGTAACCGTTGCTGCTCTTTATCGATATCAATACGGAAATTGGGGTACTCTGCATATAAATCTACGGTAGTAACGTGATCAAAACCTTTAGATGCATTAAATAACGGTACATTGATTTCAGAACGGTTTTGTGACGGATGAGCAAATAGAATCAGCACTTTTTTTTGAGAAGCAGACATTATTTTCCTTATTATTGTTGTCTTATCATTGATAAATAGTACGCTAATAAAACATTATATTATAAAAATCTATCATGATTGCATATCAGCGATACTGTTTAGACATACTACCGAATAAATCCTGCATTTTCATGAATTTTACTTGGCGGTAAACCAAAATACCGCTTAAATTCACGGCTAAACTGCGCAGGACTCTCATACCCCACCAGTCCCGCTGCAATATTAGCAGCCATACCTTGTTGTAAGATTAACGTCTTGGCATTATTTAACCGTATTTTCTTAATGTATTGCAGTGGTGGATCGGTCACGACCTGTTTAAACACTTTATGAAAAACAGACACACTCATTCCAGCCATTGCCGCTAACTCATGCACTTGTAATTTAGTATCATAATGCAATTGTACATAATCTATTACCGATGAAATTTTAGCTAACGCACTATCTTGTTCACAATATTGCGCTAATAAATACCCTTGATCGCCTTGCAGTAAATAATAAAACAACTGCCGAATCAGTGATGGACCAACAACCATCGCATCAAGAGGATCGTGCAATACTTCTAATAATTGCTCGACACTGCGATACATGCGTTCTGTCATCTTTGCGGTTGCCACACCACAACTGCCTTCATAATTAAATGGATATTGCTGCTCAGATTCAATCATGGTGACTAACTGACGAATAACAGTTAGATCAAAATCGATATTAATTCCAATCAATGGCTGTTGTTGTGAGGCAAAGGTCTCACAAACAATAGGATAAGGTGTCGTAACTAATAAGCATCGTTGTGGATCGTAATTAAATTGGTGTTGATTTAAATGACCAGTTTTGTGACCTTGAATAATAATAACAATACCTTGCTCATACATTTGTGGGCTATGTTTGTGATAACTATCAATTCTAAATAACCGTATTCCAGCAAGATTGGTGTCTACACGACCAGATTGATGCGCTAAGCCATAATACTCACATAACGAATAGGCCAAGGTAATTATGGATGTTGGTATGGTGGTCGGTTGGGATGCGGTTATCTTTGCAATACTTCCACTTTTCATGGTTATCTACTCACAGAATCATTTCAGTCACCTTAGCAGACATTCACTATTAATAGCAGCAACAAAAGAGGAATAGGCAAGCATTAAAGAGAATTATGTATTAAGTAAATACGTATTATCCCCTAGACTGGAGACATCTAAGGTACTCAGTATCTGATAACTAAAATCATTATAATAATCAGCTCAGTTTGCTGTTCTAAGGAAAATAAAATGGATAAGTTTACCTATCAAAGCCCTACAAAAATTCATTTTGGTGAAGGTCAAATTGCTGAAATTGCCAATGACATTCCGAAAGAGAAGAAAATCTTAGTTATCTACGGTGGCGGCTCAATTAAAAGTAACGGCGTCTATGAACAAGTTGCCGCAGCACTAACAGGCTTTAATTGGAGTGAGTTTTCAGGCATCGAGCCAAATCCACAATATGGCACCCTAATGCAAGCCGTTGCTAAAGTGAAAGCAGAAGGCTATGACTTCTTATTAGCTGTTGGTGGTGGTTCAGTGGTTGATGGCACTAAATTCATTGCCGCAGCAGCATGTTATGAAGGCGCAGATCCATGGGAAATTTTGCATGATCAAGCACCAATAACAGCTGCGTTACCTATCGGTTGTGTATTGACATTACCAGCAACAGGCTCTGAAACTAATGGCGGTGCTGTGGTTTCTCGTGGTCACGATAAGCTGTTCTTTGGCTCAGCATTAGTGAAGCCTACATTTGCTATCTTAGATCCACAAACCACATTAAGCCTATCACCTCGCCAAGTGTCTAATGGTGTTGTAGATGCTTTTGTTCATACCATGGAACAATACTTAACTTTCCCTGTGAATGCTAAAGTTCAAGATCGTTTTGCTGAAGGTCTATTGTTAACGCTTATCGAAGAAGGCCCGAAAGCACTAGCAACTCCAGATGATATCGCGGTTCGTGCCAATATCATGTGGTCTGCAACGCAAGCGTTGAATGGCTTAATTGGTGTGGGTGTTCCACAAGATTGGGCTACACATATGATTGGCCATGAACTTACTGGTAACTACAGTATCGATCATGCCCGTACATTAAGCATCGTGTTACCTGCGGTAATGCAAGTTTGTCGAAAAGAGAAACAAGCAAAATTAGTTCAATATGCAGAACGCGTATTTGGTATTACTAACGGCACAACTGACGAGCGTATTGATGCAGCAATCGCACGCACGATTGCTTTCTTTAAAGAAATGGACGTTCCAACCTCACTGGCTGATGTTGAACTAGGCACTGCTGATATTGATGTATTAGTTGCTAGCCTTGAAAAACATGGCAGAACAGCATTAGGTGAACAAGGAAAACTAACGATTGCAGACAGCCGCAAGATTTTAGAAACCGCGCTGTAATCATTACCCAATATTATTACCATAAATAAACCATAAATAAAAAGGCTAGGTATTTTATATCTAGCCTTTTTATTGGGAACTTCAATATCACTAACCTTTTACTAACGGTTAGTGATAGAAGATATCAGCGGTTAAATTTACTGACAAGCAAAGCACTGCAATATCTTTAATTTGAAAACTATTACCATGTTCAATTAATTGCCCTTCATCTTTTAAACGTTTAATCGTTCTTGATAATGTCTCAGGGGTCATACCTAATTGCGTAGCTAATAATTTTTTTGTTATCGATAAGCTGATTTTATTATCTTTGGTTGATTGCTTTTTATATATCTCAGCCAGTTTCATCACAAACCGTTGATTCGCATTTACTTGCGTTAAAATATTAATCTCATTGACTAAACTATGAATTTTATTGGTCATATACTCCATAACGCTGACAGCAAGCTCTGGTGTTTGAGAGACTATTTTTTTTATATCAGTATGTTTATATATCGCTAAAACAGAATCTTGCTCTACCCTTGCCGTCATTGGGTATTGACGAGGTGACATAAACATCGCCATTTCAGCAATCACATCACCCGCAAGAAAAACATTGAATACCTTCTCTTCGCCATTAGGCATTAATCGATAAAGTGTCACTTTCCCTTTTTCAATTACGTACATACGATTAGCTTCTTTGCCTTGATGAAACAGTATCGTACCAGCCTGATAAAATCTTTTCTCTTGCAGTAATGCCAACGAGGCAAGTTGTGTTTTACTCATTAAAGAGATAATGGAAAAGTTCATCTTACCGTCTTCTACTTGATAATTATCAAGATGCATTTTAAATGCATCATTGTATGATAATGATTATCATTTTAGATTCAACCTTAGAAAGGAACTTTTTATGGATGACATTAGTGTAACTTTTCGCTGGATAAGTTTTATCTCAATACTTCTACTTTTTGTTCCTATTCTTTTTCATTAGGATACTAAAAATATGCCGAATAAACTTATGATGCCAGGTGAAAACCAACAACCTGAAAAACGACCAGGCCATTGGTTACTTGCGCAAATAGGAAAAACAGTACTCCGCCCAGGTGGACTATATCTCACCAATAAAATGCTCACTCAACTTAATATTACGACAAGTGATGATGTTATCGAATTTGCGCCAGGGGTTGGATTAACGGCACAAATAACGCTAGCGAAGCGACCTAAAACTTACATCGCAGTAGAGCAAAATGAGCAAGCAGCAGAAATTGTCCGTTCTTATCTCAATGGCGATCATCAAACCTGCCATATTAATAGCGCACAAGAGACTCAATTGGACTCAGAAATTGCTTCAATTGTATATTGTGAAGCAATGTTAACCATGCAAACAAGTACCCGTAAAAAGCAGATTATTGAGGAAGCCAATCGACTATTAAAAACTAATGGCCGCTTTGGTATTCATGAAATGTGCATCATTCCCAGTGATATTGATAGTAACAAACAGCGTTATATTCAAAAAGTATTAACAGAAACTATTCAACATCCAGCGAAACCACTTACTCCGAAAGAATGGGGGCAGCTTCTTAATGAGTGTGGCTTTGAAATAGAATATGAAGCGATTGCTCCGATGCATTTATTGGAGCCGGCTAGAATGCTGCAAGATGAAGGGGTTATTGGGTGTTTTAAGATTTTTAAAAATTTAGCCACAAAGCCTGATGTCAGAAAACGGGTTTTAAATATGCGAAATGTTTTTCGACAGCATAGTGATAACTTAGCAGCCATTACTTTTGTAGTTAAAAAGAAGCCATTAATTTAAATATATAGTTAAAAAAAGCCCCCCTATCATTGAATAAATAATAGGGGTTTTATTTAATATATTACTATTTAAGCAACTGCGAATTAAGCGGTGGTTTTAAAACATTGGCGGGTGACATCACCCCAGTATTCATCGTGATAAATGTCTTCAACAAATACTTCATTGGTGTAACTACCAATCGCGCGTCGCCAAAAAGCAATCGCATTATCAGCGCCTGCAATCTGCTTGCTTTGCCATAGACCCGGCATCATATCAAATAGCGTATGGGCAAAACGTTGACCAGCTTTGTTCTTACGAAATACGGGTACAACGTAAAAATCACACACTTCGTAATGATCAACACTCTCGTTAGCAATAGCAGCTAATCCTGCGGGTTTACCTTCGATATACAATAAATAGCCAGTGACATTACCCTCAATTGGAGTGTCTAAAGCAAACTTACCCTCATCATCAGGCATTTTCTTCGTTAACGGTGAAAATTCAGCTTCATAAGCTTGAGTTAAATTTAAATAGATCGCTAGATTGCTGGTATTAACTTTTACTAATTCCACTGTGTATCCTTTTTTGTTGGTAAATCCTCGTCATAGAATACCGCATATAACAAAATCAAACAGCTTCATCTGCTCACGTCATAACATATCTGATCAATTAACATTCATATTCATCAAGTTCCTGATGCTTTATTTATTTAGTGACATACATCAAAAGCAAAAGCACAAAAACAACAAAACGAAAGATATATATTTTCGAATAACTTCGAATTGTGACTTGAAATACAAAATATGATTTAAAAACATGTTTTCATGAAAATAAGAAATGAAATGAAAACCAAAATAACAGAGGTCTATATATGCCAAATATAGTGTTAAGTCGTATCGATGAACGTTTAGTTCATGGTCAAGTAGGTGTGCAATGGGTTGGATTCGCTGACGCAAATATTGTTGTTGTTGCCAATGATGAGGTTGCCAATGATGAAATACAGCAAAATCTAATGGAAATGGTTATTGCTGATGGTATCAGTATTCGATTCTGGACCCTTCAAAAAACAATTGAAACCATTCATAAAGCTAACGATAAACAAAGGATTTTACTTGTTTGTAAAACACCAACAGATTTTCAGCATCTTATTGAAGGTGGTGTACCCATTGCTGCGATTAATGTCGGCAATATGCATTACTGTGCCAATAAAAATCAAATAGCGAAAACAGTCTCGGTTGATAGCGATGATATTGCCGCGTTTCATTACCTTAAAGATCATCAAATTGCATGTTATATCCAAGGTGTTCCAACAGAAACAGCAACGGATATTTTTACTCTACTGTAAAAGGATAACGTCATGGAAATAGGATTTCTACAAGCAGTACTACTCGGTATTCTGGCCTTTTTCGCAGGGCTAGATTTATTTAATGGCTTAACACACTTTCACCGTCCCGTTGTTCTTGGGCCTCTTGTCGGACTGATACTTGGTGATCTTCAAACAGGTATTTTGGTTGGCGGTACTTTAGAACTGATTTGGATGGGATTAGCCCCACTCGCAGGCGCGCAACCACCAAATGTCATCATTGGTACTATCGTGGGCACAGCTTTTGCTATTACAACAAAGGTTGAACCCAATGTGGCCGTTGGTGTAGCAGTGCCTTTCGCGGTTGCCGTACAAATGGGAATCACTTTACTGTTCTCAGCAATGTCTGCCGTGATGTCAAAATGTGATCAGATGGCAGGAAATGCAGATACTAAAGGAATTGAAACTGTTAACTATTTAGCATTATTAGTGCTTGGGTCTTTCTATTTCCTATGTGCATTTTTACCTGTGTACTTTGGTGCTGAACATGCGGGAACTATGGTGCAAATGCTACCTCAACAACTGATTGATGGTTTAGGCGTTGCAGGAGGCATCATGCCTGCGGTTGGTTTTGCAGTATTGATGAAGATCATGATGAAAAATATTTACATTCCTTATTTCATCCTTGGATTCGTTGCCGCAGCTTGGCTACAACTGCCTATTTTAGCCATTGCCTCTGCCGCAACAGCGATGGCAATTATTGACTTCATGCGTAAACCCGAACCAGCACAACAAACTAAACCACAAGAGGATTGCGAAGATGGTATCTAATGCTCACACTCACCCTGCAACTTCTATTCCTGCCGAAAACCCTGATGTACGTCCAGCACCTGGTATTGGTGAAGATGAATACGAAGATAAAAGCACAGGCGCAGAACTCACCTCTGCTGATATAAACCGTATGGCATGGCGTTCAATGCTACTCCAAGCATCATTTAATTATGAACGTATGCAAGCTTCTGGTTGGCTATATGGCTTATTGCCCGGTCTATCTAAAATTCATACCAATAAAGCTGACTTAGCCAAATCAATGAAAGGTCATATGGGGTTTTTTAATACTCACCCATTTTTAGTGACATTCGTCATGGGTATTATTTTGGCAATGGAGCGTTCAAAACAAAACGTTAACAGTATCCAAAGTACGAAAATAGCCGTTGGCGCACCGATGGGAGGTATTGGTGACGCTATGTTCTGGTTAACTTTATTGCCTATTTGTGCAGGTATTGGTGCCGATCTCGCTTTGCAAGGCTCAATCATGGGGGCTGTTGTATTCTTATTGTTATTCAATAGCGTACATTTTGGATTACGGTTTGGACTCGCTCACTATGCTTACAAAATGGGGGTGGCTGCAATTCCAATGATCAAAGCAAATACTAAAAAAGTAGGTCATGCTGCCTCTATTGTCGGAATGACCGTTATTGGTGCATTGGTTGCCACTTATGTTCGTCTATCAACAACTGCTGAAATTGAAGCTGGCGATGCCGTTGTGAAATTACAGGCAGATGTACTGGATAAGTTAATGCCTGCATTTTTACCTTTGCTATACACCTTACTTATGTATGCCTTAGTCAAACGGGGTTGGAGTCCATTAAAACTTATTGGTGTAACAGTTGTAATAAGCATAGCTGGTCGTTTTAGTGGCATACTTTAAGGAATAAACCATGATATCTATAATTATTACAGGCCACGGCGCTTTTGCATCCGGTATGGAACAAGCCTTAAAGCAAATCATTGGTCATCAGCCTCAACTTATCTGTATCAATTTTTCAGAATCCATGAGCACTGCACAATTAGATAAAGAAATAAAAATAGCACTCAGCCAATTACCACTCGATGATGGCGTTGTTTTTATGACAGATCTCTTGGGAGGCACGCCTTTTAGATGTGCATCACTTCTCAGTCAGCATAATGAAAAGATAAAAGTATTAACGGGCACGAATCTACAAATGGCAGCAGAAATGCTACTTGAGCGAGATGAATATACTTTAACTGATTTTTGCCAACAAGCATTAGCATCAGCACATAGAGGAATAACAAGTTTAGATGAACAACTTCAGCAACAAAAGAAACCCAAATTAATTCCTGAAGAAGATGGTATCTAAAAACATTAAAAAAAGCACCGATAATTCGGTGCTTTTTTATAGTGACGGTCTGCTCTGAAATATATTTACTTCGTTTCCGGTAATAATTTGGTTTTAACTTGCTGAGATTTAGTTCCCGTCGCCTTCATAAACTGCGCTTTAAGATTATAACTGATGGTATTGGCGCGAATAATATTCCCATCTTGGGTTATTTTAGCGTTTTTCTTTAATACCATCATGCTATCAGAAGGAGTATAGATGCCATAACTCGATTCACCATTAATGACTTTGCCATCTTTCATTACACGTTTGAAGTGAGCAGGCTTGCCATACACTTCAATCGTTTTTAATTCTTTAGTTTTCGCATTAAGTTTAATCACCGCTTTATCTGCTTTAATGGTGATGCCACCTTGAACAATATCTACTTTGCCGATTAGTGTTGTCGTATTATTTTCAACATCAACATCTTGAGTAACAGATGATAATTGGATAGGTAGTGCTGTTTCTGCCGTAGCAGCCAAAACAGAGGTACTCAAAAGTAAGAGTAAAGTCGCAGTAAATAGCTTTTTCTTCATTATTTATTATTCTCATCATGTGATGCTAATTTTGCCACGATAATACCAAGGAATTAAAGACGCTATTGCTTCTCTTCTTACGCACTTAAAATATATCGCTCTTTTTATATTCTAACTTATTTTTACAGTTTTATCTTAAAGCTATTTGTTTGTTTCACTTCATGCCTTATCGCTAAATATATATTCCATATAATCAATACGTTATAAACACACACCAAATTATTGTTGCACATACAACAAAATAAGATTAAATTACATCTATTATTGTTGTATAGGTTACAAAAAAATGAAAGAAAAATTTTATCAATACCTTATTTATAGCGTACTCACTATCATTGCGTGTTTTTCCCTCTTTTTATTGATTAGTGATAACATTGCGCCCTTTACCACTCAATCAACTTTATACCGTGCTGTTGCCAATATTTCACCGCAAGTTTCTGGTGTGATCACCAATGTGGCGGTTAAAAATGGCCAAACAATCGATAAAGGAGAGCTACTGTTTAACATTGATCCTGCCCCCTATGCACTTAAGGTGCGTCAGGCTCAAGCAGATTTAGCCCAAGCAGATCAAAACTATTCCGCACAAACACAGCAATTAGTCACTGCAAATCAGCTGTTAAAACAACGTCAATTACAATCACATAATGCCGCTATTTCACTCACTAGATTTCAGCAATTAATTAATAAAGGCTTGGTGACTCATCAACAATTTGATGACGTACAAACACAAGCAGCAGTTGCAAATAGTGCTTATCAAGGTGCTAAAGCTGATGTACTACGCATAAAAGCCCTGCTTAATGGCAAATCTAACAATGCTGCCGTTGAATTAGCTCAGGCTAAGCTAGCTCAAGCTCAATTAGATTTAGCACATACCCATGTGATCGCCCAAACCACAGGCACAATCACCAACCTACAACTACAGGTGGGAAGCTATATTAATCAAGGTACGCCTGCTCTGTTTATCGTTAATGAAAACAATGTCTGGTTAAGCGCCGATTTTAATGAAAAAGGAATGACCTAATTACAACCTCAACATATGGTTTATATTGCGTTTGACGCCATTCCAGGCAAAGTATTCAAAGGTGAGATAAGCAGTCAAGATCGGGCTGAATTTGATGCTGAAAACCCCAATAACCAACTATCAACAGTAGCAAATGATAAAAATTGGATCCGTGAATTACAAAAAATTCGCACTCGTATTACGGTTAATGATCTTGATCCTGCTTTAATTTCAGGTGCCAGGGCCAGTGTTATTGTTCAAAGCAGTAACCCAATTATCAATACAATAGCGCAAATATGGATCAAGCTAGTCGCTATTTTTCACTATATTTATTAGTGAGTAAGGCATATGACATTTAATAAAAGTGATACCAATAATGCGTTACGAATTGCGTTAACCATCACCTTTTGTATGCTAATAGGTAAATTAGCCAATTTTAATTCGCCAGTTTATTTTGCACTTTATCCAACACTGTTAATGACCAAAGGGCGTCAATTTTCATGGGTTGGTATTGGCCGAATGTTCTTACCTACGTTTATCGCCGCTAGCACAGCGTTAATTGTTAGTAACTTATTTTATAACCATCCTTTTATTATTTGGACGATCAGCTTATTTTTCTTTGATTTTATGCGGCGTCGAGCCAATACGCCTGCAAAATTAAATCAATTATTAATGCCAACGTTTAATTGGATTTTAATCATTATTTTTGCTCAACATACTGATATGAATATGGCAATGAGGATCCATGAAATATTATTAGCAATGATCATTACCGCTGTAATAGCAAAAATAATGATAGGGCTATTTCCTATCACGGCCCAACAACCACCATTAACTCCTATGCCCATGTTTAATGTCAGTTATCGACACCGATTTATCACATTAACTTTACTGGGGATCAGCGTTGCGTTTCTTATGATCGTTGACTTAATTTCAGCCACATTTTGCCTAGTACCCGTTATTGCTGCGGTTACACAGTTAAACCGAACTAACTATGTAAAAACAGTAAAATTACGTTTTATCACTCAAATTGGAGGTTGTGTGATTGCTCTGATTTTTTCAGTTTTGATGATGGGACATCAAACCATTATTCCTTACTACGCTTTTATTCTTGGGGGGTTGATATTTGTTCTAGCATTGATGATGACTATAACTAACGGTATTGCGCGTGACATTCATGCTGATACCATTTTAGCGACAGTATTACCGATCCAACTCTATTTAGGAAATAATAGCTTTAATTTGAACAGTACCTTTCTACGCGGGTGGGAACTGGCGGTAACTTTAGGTATATTGTTTTTAATCCATTTCTTAAGTTCGACCAAGAGATCCTAATGAATTCTGTTATTACTAATATACCTGAATTGGATAGTAGCCTAAGTTTTACCATTGGAATTACTTACAAACAATTTAGAACCATTGCTAATCAATCACTTAATTCAAAATTTGATATCACTTTAGAAATGCTAGGTGCATTACGAGTATTAGATCATTTAGGTGAAATACCTCAACAGACCGTCGCAGAAGCATTACAACGAGAGCGATCAGTAACAAAACGTTTAATCGATAACTGCATTAAACGAGACTTAGTTGAAGCAAAGAAAAGTATCGATAATAAAAAAGCACGGTACTTGGTGCTTACTCCTAAGGGATTAACGGTCAAGCAGCAAGCTGATATTGTCATTAAAGCCATTACACTTGATTTTTATGCTCCCCTTAATGCACAAGAATGTGAACAGTTATTATCTCTTTGCCGTCGACTAGTAAAACCTGATTTTATTTTAGGCAGTGACAATTAATCTACCTAATAAAGCAATGAGCTGTTAGTACTCTATAGTTAACAGCTCAATACTCTTCAAATAATGCCCATATCTTCACCTAGATTCATTAATAGCTCTATGTTATAACATAACAAGAATATTGCTATTTACCAGAATTATTGTCACTCATCAAATGATGAATATGGAGCCTACTTAGATGCGTTTGAATGCCTTACCCTGTTTTATATTATCCATCGCTGCGTTATTACCCCTAACCAGCCAAGCGCATCCCCACTCTTGGATTAATATGAAAACCTACATAGAGGGAAGTAGCACTCAAATTACAGGGTTTAAGATGGTATGGACATTTGATGCCATGACGACTGCTTATATGCTGGATGGCGAAGACATATCGCCAGCAAACAAGCAGCAAACACTGAAAGATACAGCCCAATCAGTGATGGAAAACATGAAAAATGCGCACTATTTTACTTATTTTTATGATAATGAAACGCCAATTAAATACCATATTCCAGCCGGTGGCGAATTGGTTAAACCCCGCGCAAAAGCAACACTGACTTTTGAGTTACCTTTAGCAAAGCCAAAAGCTATCACCAAAGATTCGTTGAAATTATTAATTTTTGAGCCAAGTTATTATGTTGATATGTCATGGGGTAATAAAAGTGACATTATCCTTTCTCCAGAACTAGCAAAAACATGTCGGTTTACATTAGTAGAGCCAAACCCAACGCCAGAACAAGTAACTTTTGCCATGTCACTTCCAGCAGATGCTGATCCTGATAATCAATTAGGGCAAGTGTTTACGCAAACAGTAAAATTACACTGCGATATCAACACCACTGCGCCTTCCACCAAATAGTTTTAATTTAGGATCTATCCAATGAAATCCGACTATCATTCCCCTGTAGAGGTTGATAATAATCCTCCACTATCATCTTGTGCTCATCATCAATCGCATGAACACGCTAAAATTCATCCAACACCTGTCTCATGGTTAGCCCGTATAAGTGTGTTACTGCTGTTTGTGGCTAGTGGCTATATGTTATGGCAGCAATGGCCAGCACTACTGATGGAAAGTATTAAATGGCAACGCGACATTAATGGTCAGTTAAGTGATTTACTCTATGATGCACAACAAAACATAACCGCCGCTTATTCATTAGCAGGCTTGAGCTTTCTGTATGGTATTTTTCATTCGCTAGGCCCCGGTCATGGTAAAATGATTGTCACCACTTACCTCGCCACTAACCCTACAAAAATAAAGGCCAGCTTAATCATGACGGTGGTATCAGCATTTGTACAAGCGCTGGTTGCCATTACGTTAGTCAGTATTTTATTAATATTTTTTAAATCCTCAATGCGACAAGTCAACGATGCCGCAGATCAATTTATTAGCTATAGTTTTATGGCCATGCTGTTACTTGGAGCGATCGTTATTTACCGCAGTCTAAAACAGGCATGGCAACTTAGAATGCAACAACAGCACCATAACCATAACCATAACCATAACCATAACCATAACCATAACCATGGTAGTGAATGTGGTTGTGGTCATAAACACTTTGCTAGTGCAGATGAAATTAATAACGCGACCAGTTTACGAGAATATATTGTCATCATCTTCAGTATTGGTATCCGTCCCTGCACTGGTGCTATTTTAGTGTTGTTATTTGCTAATATGGTTGGACTGTATTGGCTTGGCGTTATAAGTGCAATACTCATGGCAGTGGGAACAGCACTGACCACATCAGCCATTGCATTATTGACCTTATCTGGTAAGAAAATCGTCAGCCGCTATTTAGCCACCAACGAACGCCAACGAACAATGACTGGTATTATTCTAAAATTATTCGGGGGCATATTGTTGGTGTTGTTAGCCATCATACTACTTAACGGTCACAGCTATGGTATGTCGCCCGTCTTATAATCAAAAGATACCCAACAAGAGCGACTAGGTTGATCTAGAAAATAAAAAGGTTGAGTGGCTATCACTTTCAATAAGAAAGAAATAACAACACACTCAACCTTTTTTATTGGCTCACATCAGAAGATTTAATCACTCAATCAACACTAACACCTTGGCGTCGATATTCACGTAAAATCTGCTGCTCTGCCACGGTCGATAAAATAAACATCATCACATACCCAAAACCCAGCGCCACAATAATTGCCACCACATTGGCAGTAAACAGTGCCAGCAGATAATAACTTACCACCAAAGTAACGATGCCACTTAATCGAATCATTAAACTCAATGTAAATTTACCATGAGCTTTGATATACGCTAACTGGTAAGCATTAAGCATCATGAAAATAAAGAAAATAGAGAAATGAAATAATACAATCTCTGCACCTTTATATTGTGTAGGGAAAATAAACCCAACAATATCTTTACCACCAATAAGCATAACCAAGAAAAAGCTCACACTCACAATGACAGCTAATCGGTATACCCAACGACGAATAGCACGTATTTGAGCATGCTCACCTTTACGTACACTTTGCGATAATTCAGGTAATACAAATCGATAGATAGGAAATACGAATAACATTGTCATATAAGTAAATATCGGTCTAACAACCACTTGAAAATCACCTAACTCATCTAAACTAAAATGGGTGATCGTTAGTAGAACCGCCGCATAAATCATTAAAATACTGGCTCCGGCTTCTAAAGATGCCGTGAAACTTTTGCGGACATAATTACGCATATTAGGATCAAGCTGCACCGTCGTTAACGGTTTTGTCGCTATCTGTTTTCTACGTTTCCAATACATGAAATGAGCAACAATCAATGAAGAAACCATTACACTATAAAAAAGAGAAGCTAACGCAGTAAAGTGTAAAATATAGTAACAACACACAAAGGTAATAACATTTGATGTCGGTTCAATCCATGTCACTTTATTTGAAACATCGTATAAACGGTACATAGCGATTAAATTGGTAAAGTATATTTTTAACCCCATACCAAAAATAACGCCAACCATTTCAAAATAGCCAACATTTATATGTAATTCATGTTTTATATAGGGTAAAACTAAACCCCATGTAATAAGTACAACGATAATCAAACTGAAGCGGAATATATTGATAATATCATGATCATTGTGTGTCTGACTGTAAGTAACAACCATTGATGATCGAAAGCCCGTCATTAAAATTAATGATAATGACACAATATCAATAACACTATTAAATAGTGCTAAATCGTCTTTTGCTACCCACTGTGCCAACCAAACTTTAAACAAAAAACCAATCGAAATACTGGCTAATGTTGCCCAAATACCCGCAACAAATGCTTTTTTTAATCGTGTCAATGTATCAACATCATCAACTAAAGGAATGGCCTGCGGCTCTTTCATACGTAATAACTGTAGAGAAACATATTAATATGATACTGGATTTTTCAAATGAGATCTAAAGCGAATAACGGATTTAATAATTACCGCTTAAAAAACATTATTATTAACTGATTTATAATGGTTTTATTTCACCAACTAACGCATAAATCATTTCAAATTCAACACAATATCGATCTAACTGATGTAATAAGAAATTTAGGTTTTTATTTAACCCATGACTCACACAATAACGAATCGTTTTTTCCGTGCCTTTGATTTTAAATCGAGCAATAATTAATCGATATTTTAATTGTTGGTGTGGTAATAAGAAAAAACCTACGAGGAAAGCCATCTTGAATCCAAAGAATAATATAACGTAATATCTCTCTGCATTCTAACAACTTTTAGAATATAATTAATAAGTTAAAATGAAATCAAAATTCTTAAAAATATATTATAAGTTCACCTAAATATTAACTTCGATATCAGCGTATTAAAATCACCCATTCAATTTTGGTTACAATTTATTCCATATTAAGTAAGATGTTCGGATTGTAATCATAACTATGGCTAGGTATAAGTAGTGCTTATTCTAACTATGAGAAACTTATGAAAATAATCCCCATCCAGACATCACATTGGCAGCAAATTGAATATATTCAACATTTAGCCTATGGTGATGATTTTTCAGAAGCTATTGAAGTATTAAAAAGCAAAGTTACAATATCACCACAAACGTGCTTTGTATGTATCAATGAGCAACAGCATGTCCTTGGGTATCTCATTAGTCACCCTCATCATAAAGGTTCAACACCTAAGTTAGATCAACTAAGTACACCAATTGAGAGTAATCACCTACACCTACATGATTTAGCAATCATTACCTCGGCTCAAGGACAAGGATTACCAAAATTATTGCTTAGCCATCTATTTACTGTACTTGAAAATTTGGACTATCAGTCTATTTCATTAGTTTCAGTTCAAAATTCCGCAGCATTTTGGCAACGATATAATTTTATTACTGATAACAACTTAACTACACCTATAAACTACGGTGATAATGCAATATGTATGTCTCGCTATATATAAATATATTTTATAATTATTATTTGTGAATTTTATATAGTAGTAATTCGGTTACGGCCATTATTCTTTGAATGATAAACAGCTTTATCAATATTTTTAAGCACCATCTCAATTTGATCATTTTGTGGTGAGAATGAAGTTAACCCGATAGAAACAGTAATATGAATAACTTGGCCGTCATATAAAAAAGAATGCTTATTCACAGCCCTTAAAATTCGATAACAGACATCTTCAGCATGAATGTTACTGGTTTTTTCCATAAATAAAATAAACTCTTCACCACCCCAACGAGCAATAACATCTGTTTTTCGTATGTTATTTGAACAAATACTAGCAAATACTTTTAATATTTCATCACCTGCATCATGTCCATAAGTATCATTAACCCTTTTAAAATGATCAATATCTAAAAAGGCAATACTATGTGTTGTTGTAATATTTGAAAAAAATATTTGCCTCAGTACGTTATTCATATACCTGCGATTATAAATATTAGTCAACTCATCAATAAAAATAGCAAGCTTCAATATGTTATTCGCATCATTCATATGACTATTCGTCAATAAAAGCTGCCGCTCTCGCTTGTAAATATAAAAGAAAAAAGACAACACCGTTAAATATAATACAATACGAATAATGAAATGCTTTTTCTCATTATACCTGTCATTTTGTATTGAAAACAACCAGTTACCATTAGGGACTGGTACATTAAAAACAGATATTGGCCCCTTTTCCATATCAATAATATTATCAAATATTGTTAACATTTCACCATCAGGATCAAACCCTTGAATTTTATAAGATAATTTTTTAAAAGGTAACTTATCACTGATACCTTGAAGATCACTAATCGCAATAATAAACCCTGTAAATTGGGACTTTTCATTAAAAATAGGTAATCGTAAAATAAAAGATAAACGATTATTTTGAATAAGTTTTATCGGTCCAATTAATGTAAGAGATTGATTATCAATCGATAATGAGACGCCTTTATGTCTTTTCTTTAACCGATTTAAGTTATGACCAACTGCTGAGTTATTTTTTGAATAAGGATATGTAAGTTGAATAATCCCCAATGGTGCAAATTGTAACTCAGAGACACTACTGTTGGTTGTCATAACCTCTTTTGCTAATATATTGAATTGAGAAGAATCATAATTTGTTGATTTAAATAACAAATTAAATGTTTTTAACGTAATAACCATATTATTGATTTCATTGTTAATAATCTTTGATACGTCTTGTTCAAAGACTAAATCATTTTTCTTACTCAATAGCTCAAATTGTTTTTTTTCATTTAAAAAAAACATTTCAACAACGATCAACGTTAACAATAAAGAAATAACTATTGCTACACTCGATGGGGTAATTTTTAACTTCATTATTAATACTTCAGGATGCATTAAAAACTAAGATGAAATCATCACATAGCTATTAGCTTATGTTTATAATTACATTCATATGCTTGTATCAGATATACTATCCCATATACAAGACAATGAATATAAAATACTACTAAAATACATATTTCGTCACAATTTAAACATATTATGATAAAACTTTAGGTGCGATATTCTTTAAAGACATAAAAATGCAGCATAATTTATAAAAATATAACTTTACATTAAATTCATTTATTGATGTTATTTTAAACAGTGAATATTAGATATCATACATTTTGTTCATATATTTGTACTAATTACACTAATTACCATGATTTCTATTGACCTCATAACAACAAATGTTTATTGTTTTCATATCAAGCGGATATCGTATAATGGTATTACCTTAGCTTCCCAAGCTAATGACACGGGTTCGATTCCCGTTATCCGCTCCAATCTTAATTTTATTTCTACTTGTTTTATTATTATAAGAACAATTATTCCTCCTCCTTTCTAAAATAGAACCTCTTAAATAATCATTAAATTTACTCGCACTCCTATATAAAATAAATCACCACTAATCATATTAATAAGCAGTAATAGTATACTTATTTCGCCCTGTTTTTTTTGATTGATAAAGAGCATCATCAGCATATTTAAAGGCCTCAGATAATATAATATTACTAGATGATAAAAAAGATCCGATAGATATCGTAACATCTATATCACATATCTTTTGATCACTTATAGCATGTAGCAGCGCATTTAATTTTAAATGTAACCGAGTAATATTAACAATATCATCTACTAAAATAACAAATTCTTCCCCACCCCATCGAATCCCAATATCTGACTTATTAATAGTAGCCATAATTCGATGAGATACTTCAGTTAACACATAATCGCCCATTTGATGACCATAAGTATCATTTATTTTTTTAAAATAATCTATATCGATAATAATCAAACAACTGACAATACGATTATTATCATTAAAGCAATCTTTCCTATAAAATCCCGTTAGTTTGTCTTTTTTATTTTCATTGATATTCTTCCGTAAAAATAATATGAACTCATACACTACAGATAAAAAAGTAAAAACAACTAGACAGATTAATGAAAAAAACCAATAGCTTCTTTTTATTGGAATTTTCATTGCCTCAAAATATTTTTGTTTCGCTATAATATTATAAATAAAATCATCTATTTTTACTGCTTTATCTAACTTAAAGTTAGTCATATTTTTATGATTAAAATTTCTGAAAAAATCATTCAAAAAATCAGCCTTTATATCTAATAACAATATAGAATCTATTTTTCTTTCTAAATATAATGGATAATATATTGTTATTAATTTTTCATTTGTTTTACATTGAAAGAATGGTCCTTCAACTCTCATTGTTCTATATATAATTAAATTATAACGCTCTAAGTTACGTTTAATATTTTCTTTTTTTAATAAAAAATTAAAATATTGATTACCTATATTCTTTCTTTCATCTACTTTACTCTTACATTCATTCCTATATGGCTTAATGTACATATAATTAGGATAAACATTTGCGACAGACCATAAATTACCTTTAATGATGCTATTTTCGTTAATCATATAAAAGAAGTTATCAATCGTTTCAGAAATATCTTTTACTTTATTATCAATAGGTTGCTTATTAAAAATCAATAGCTCTTTGGAATTATCACCTTTTATTAACTTAGAATTAAATACATTAATTTGATACGTATAAATCGTATCTGTTAAGTATCTAAAATATTCTTCAACTTCATTTTCAAGTTTGGCTTTTTTTATCGCTGTAAAATTAAAAGTAATAAAAAAAGAAGCTAATAAAATCAAAAAAAATCTATACATTTTAATCATAATAACTCATATGTAACAATGAAACAAAATTACCATATTAATTTTTACATCTTTTCAATATGTATTGGTATACCCTAAAAATTATATTAATATAGGTTATTACCTATATTATCTAACAAATATAATTAAACGCATTAAAAAAACATTTAATTAACAATAACATTACTTGTAAAATATATTATTGCCTTTATGATTAAGGTTAGTACGTGTGTATTTTAACATTTCGTTTTTTAAAATAGATTAGAATTTAAGAAAATGATAAGGATTAATATGCATAAGCAATATCTTCCACATCTTTTTATCAAAAGTAATATAACTTCAATATATTAACTTAATAGAAAAACACCTGATTCTAACTAATAATATATTATTTATAAATTAATACCTATATCAATTTTACATATATTAAAATCAACCTTATCATAAAAATGAATTATACAAGCTAAAACAAACGCTTATATAATGTATTGTACTCTCTATTATTTTTCTTATCTGTTTATTATTCCAGCAATAAACGATAAATATTTCAATATAATGATAATAATATCAATTAACAATTCTCATTATCAAAATACAGAAACCAATAAATGAAAAAGCGATATCAATATAATTAATATCGCTCTTGATCTTCATTTGATATGCAACGGCACGTACAAATTAAAATATAGGTTCTGTTTTATTCCACGATTGCACAAATCCTTGAGCTGAAATCTTAAAATCTAATTCTGTTTTTTGGTTATATATATTGACAAAAATTTTATGAATCTTGACTGTTTCTGTATATTTAAACTGCGTAATTAAAAAAGCAAGTCCTTCATTTGTCGTGGGAGTATAAACCCAATAATTTTTACCATCTTTCGGTCTACGACAAATCTTATCCATTTCTACTTTTTGGCCATTAATCGTCATTAAGACAATTTTATCTAACCCATTTTTATTACATTGGCTCAAAAATCGCTCAAAGCCATTATTATTATACTTTGCCTTATAAAGCGAAAAGAACACTTTTTGTTGTCCCCTTTGCTCATCAATTAAAGACGATAAAACATAATGCCCATCAATCCCTGAAGAATTCCATTCTGATGCATTTGCATGAACAGGCAACATTGTGGCACAAGTCCAAGCAAACCAAAAAAATTTACTCATATTATTCCTTTAACATCAATAAAATAAACAATACCAGCACGACATTGTTTTATCCAAAATTAAATCTTATGGCATCAGTATTTAAAAAACATATCAATATAATAACGACTAATAAAATAATGAGAATAGTTAATGAAAACGAATCAGGCGCGATCACAAATATATATTCAACACTATTTAAAGCAGCATTATTTTTGCGATGAATGACAAAATTGCAAACGATAAACAAGGATATAAATCTTATTGCAATCGTATTCATTTATCGATTTGATAAAAAATAAAACCCCATCAAAAATACTTTTACAACATACAAGTATTGCTTATTAATACTAAAATGGCGCATAATACACAAATGGAAAAACAGACATCGATTTTATTTGATGATAGTCACACTATATACATATCGATGCATTAATTGATAAATGAACACCTTATCATTCATCTATAAATTATCTTTATTAAGTCGGTTATTGAATGTACACAAGTGTAATCAAAAATTTAGCTATTCCTTTAGGCTCACAGCCACAAGAAATATTGCAGAACAATTTTCTACAATTCATTGATGAGCATATCCATTTAAATGGTGATAGTAATTTCTTTGCTACATTAGTCTCAGCTCGTATACAGACGATTAATCACTTAATGCCGTTACAAACCGATAATCTATACCACTGTATTACTAGTGATTATGCCCAAGCTATAAATGGTGTAGTGCCACTGGAAGATCTTGCACCACATTATATTGAAATAGAAAAGCAAGCCATTTCGTTATTCGGCAATATTTTATGTTGTTGGGCTGAGTATGAGCATTACTGTATTATTCAACGAGTAATTAAATACCCATTAACAAAAAACAACCCACCACAGGTGGTAGATAACAATGATAAAAATATAGTGGAAGTTGTTGCTAACATAGAGAATGATACGCGCTTGTTTATCACGCCGTATTGTGACCTTCCAATGACGTTAAGTAATGCGATTGCATTAAAAACCATTGAAAATTTCGTGAAGAAAAAACAATGTTACGAACTACTTTATTTTTTAGCGCTCTCGGTTAATGGTGAATATATGATTCAATACTATTATGAAAAAAATACGTTGTTTCCCACCCTACTAACAACAACACATGTCTAGAGCATAATACATACAAAAAATGCTCATACTGATAATAGTACGAGCATCTTAATTTTCACTTACAGGCCAGTCCACATCGCAGCACCTGCGGCCCAAACTTCAACATAGTTGGCATTGCATCGAAACTTTAAATAACCACGATTATTATCTTTTTGATAATTAACATATACCCAACCACGGTTATCTTTCGACTTATTATCCACACTGTTATCAGACATTGCGCTAACGATATAATTTGTTTTAACAGCGATCCGTTGTTGACACATTTCAATATCTTTAACTGTCGGCGGTTGACGTGTTTCAGTCGTAATATCACAGCCGGCTAATAATAATAATGCGGTCACAAAAGCGTATTTTTTCATTGGCTACTTACGTTGTTTATCATCAAGATTATTGCTAATGAGAGACATAACGTAGGTGCACGCTTAGGCTCTGTTAGCTTGTTTGCGCGGGATTCTATAGATAAATAAAAAAAATGATAGTAATACTTTGTCTGTTTGGAAAAATTTTTGAACATTATCACTAATTAACTTTAATTCATGCTTATCGACAGATAATATTTAAAATGCTGCCTGTATATAAAATATATTTACAGCATTTTAAAACAAATAATATTCGCGAAATAATTACAGTTGTTGTCGGTTTTCGTTTAACCAATTAAACCATGCATCCATTCCTTCACCTGTTTTTGCTGACAGTTTAATAACTTGAATTGTAGGATTCACTTTACGTGCATTAGCAATACAATCATCTATATTGACATCAACATAAGGTAATAAATCAACTTTATTGATAATCATTAAATCAGCAGCTGCAAACATATTTGGGTATTTAAGCGGTTTATCCTCACCTTCCGTCACGGATAAAATCGCAACTTTAGAGGCTTCACCGAGATCAAAGCTTGCAGGGCAAACTAAATTACCGACATTTTCAATAAACAAAAAACCAGGTTCATTAATCGCAAGCTGATGATAGGCATCATGGATCATTTGTGCATCAAGGTGGCAACCTTTACCGGTGTTAACCTGAATAGCAGGAACAGCGGTTGCTCGAATACGATCGGCATCGTTGCTGGTTTGTTGATCACCCTCGATCACAGCACAAGCACACTGATCTTTTAATGTCATTAATGTTTCGGTTAATAAGGTTGTTTTACCTGAGCCTGGACTTGATACTAAATTTAGTACTAATTGATGGTTTTCAATAAAATGCTCACGATTATGTGCTGCTAACTGATTATTATTACCTAGAATATCCATTTCTAATGTTAATAACTGTCGTTGTGATACACCAGCAACATGCACTTCAGCTTCACCCTTACCGTAATGTAAATCACCAGAATCTAAACACTCAGGTTGATGATCTGCATGATGATGATCATGACTATGGGCGTGGTGATGATCGTGGTCATGCGAATGTATATGACCCTTTTCATGCTCATGATGATGCCCATCCACATGTTGCTGCGGCATAACACCAGCAGGCAAAGAATAATGAAAATGATGATGAACATCACCCTGATGGTGATAGTGGTGGTGAATCACAACTGATTGTGGTACTTCTGCCGCTAATTGATCGTTATGCTGGTGATGATGATCATGGTGTTCATGAGCATATTCGTGAGAATCCTGTTCGTGAGAATGACCTTCAATTCTGCTATCACCGCAGCCGCATACGTTACACATATTATTCAACCTCGATATGTTTAATCATTAATTCTTCTCCAGTTTCAACATTAAGTTGATAACCGTGACAGCGCGGGCAACTCACCCCTCGCTCAGGAATTTCTACATGTTGCTGGCAATCTAAACACCATACACGAGCAGCAATAGATTCAATCTTCAATTGGGCGCCTTCCGCAATCGTGTCACGACAAGCAAATTCAAACCCTGTTGCTAATGCTTGAGGTTCAATACACGACAAAGTACCAATGGTCAGGGTTACACTAACAACACGCTTAAACCCTTGTTTCTCTGCTTGTTCAACCACGGTATCAACCGTATTTATACTTAGTGATAGTTCATGCATTTTAGTGGCACCTATGGGGTAATAGTTGAATCTAGTGGATGGTGAAGCGCATACCATAACTGTCCCGCTGCGATTGCACCGTCATTTGATGGCAGTTTTTCACCACAATATAACGGTTGCGATAGGACAGAGAACTGGTGATAAATTTGATCCATCAATACTCGGTTTTGAAAAACACCACCACCAAGAACAACTGCGTGGTGAGGATGTTGTTTCGCAATCGTGACAATCATTTTAGCAATAGCCATAAACACACTATGTGCTAAGCTATTAATCCATATTTGATGCTGTATATCATTGATTTCACCAACAAGCGGCACTACATGTGCAAATAATGGCTGCCAATCAAAGATACCGCTGTCTGTGATCTGAAAAGACAATGGAATATGGCATAGATCTTGTTTAGCCGCTTGTTCTAATAACAGCCCACATTGACCTTCATAATTAACCTTATCAATCAACCCAAGTAAGCAAGCCCAAGCATCGATAAATCGTCCCATTGATGAGGTATAAGGTGAACGACTACCACTTTGCCACAACCGATATAAATTATTGAAATAGCTATCATTCCAAGAAGAAAAAGCATTTAACTGCATCGCTTTAATATCATCAAGACAATAGCATTCAAGTAACATTGCAAATAATAGTCGTGCAGGCTCTTTTATTGCTTTTTCACCACCAAGAAGACGGAAAGGACGTAAATAACCGAGACGTTGATAGTCTTGGCACGATGCTAGTAACACTTCACCTCCCCAAACCGTATCATCATCACCTTGACCTGTGCCGTCAAAAGTAAAACCAATCACCGGTTTGGTTAAATTAAATTCAGCCATTACAGCCAAAATATGCGCATGGTGGTGCTGTACTTGTAATAAATTTAATGGGATTTTTGATTCAGAAATCAATTTCTTGGCGTAGATTGATGAAGAGTAACCCGCATGTTTATCGCACACAAGTTGTGGTGCCGTCACTTGATATAGCTCTTGTAACTCAGTCACAGCTTGTTGATAACGCTGCTCAGTATCAAGATTGTTAAGATCACCAATATAAGGTGATAAAACCCATTGTTGAGGTAAAGCTAAAGCTATCGTAGATTTTTGTTGTGCGCCTAAAGCTAATGTCATCGTCTCAGCTTTATGACCAAAATGGCTATAGGGCGCATAACCACGCGCCATACGTAGAGTACGTATTTTTCCACCAGCATAATGAACGACACTGTCATCACAGGCATGAATAATGGGACGATTATGATCAAGTACACTATCAATAACCCCCCAAAATTGGTGTTTAATTTGCTCAATATCTGTCGCAATTGGCATGCCAGAAACATTCGCACTGGTCATGACTAACACGGCGGTTGCATTAATGTCAGCTAACGCGGTAAACAATAAATAATGCAAAGGAGTATAAGGTAGCATAACCCCTAAATAAGGCACATTAGGTGCAACATTCGCAGCAACACTCACACCAGACGGGGTGCCATGAATAGTTTGATATTTATGCATTAACACGATCGGGCGAGCCTGAGCATCCAATGCTTGCCACTCCATCGCATCACCAATGACTAATTGTTGTGCCGACGTAATATCTGCAACCATTACCGCTAATGGTTTTTGTTGGCGATGTTTAATATGGCGCAATTGTGCAACAACATCAGGATTGGTGCCATCACAAACAAGGTGAAAACCACCTAATCCTTTAATCGCAACCACCGCCCCAGCTTGAAGACGTTTGGCTAATTGATTAATGGCCGCTTGCTGGGTTAATTCATCTGATATAGCGTTATCATGATAATCAATAAACCGTGTCCATGGTCCGCAAACTGCACAACTTATTGGCTGAGCATGGTAACGACGATCAAGGGGATTTTCATACGCTTGTTGACAATCATGACATAATGCAAAGCTTGCCATACTGGTTGCTACGCGGTCATAAGGTAATGATCGCGTAATACTGTAACGAGGGCCACAATGAGTACAATTGGTAAAAGGATAACGATAATAACGCGAAGTAGGATTCATAATGTCTTGTTTACAGGCATTACAAAGCCCTTGATCGGGAGAAACACACACTGTAGTACTATCACAATACTGGCTTTTCTCGATACTAAATAATGTTGGTTTTTCTGCGTTGAACCATAATGATAATGGCATCACTGTCATTTGATCTATACGACTTAATAGCGGTGCTTGTTGCTGAAGTTCAATAATAAATTGTTCAAGGTTTTCAATCTTACCTTGAGCATCTATCTTGACGCCTTCTGAATCATTAATTACCCATCCAACAAGCGCATATTTCAGCGCCAGTTGGTAGACAAAGGGGCGGAAACCGACCCCTTGTACAATGCCGGTAATATGAATATATTGTCGTGCAAAGTTGTCTTTCACTGCGATTTTCCAGCTAAATTACGACAGCATTAATATGCCACCAAAGGCTGCCATAACAACACCAACTACACGCATTAAACGTTGGTTGATTGTTGATGTCATGACGAACTTACCTAATGCAATACCTGACACATGTAAGATTGCCGTTGCTACAATAAAACCACTGAAGTATTCCAGTGCTTGTGCGTCAAGCGGCATTTCCATGCCATGTGCCATACCGTGGAATAGTGCGAAAGCCATTACTAAGCCCGTTGCCACTTTCTCTGACATACGGCCACCAGCTAATAACATTGCCCCCATACCAATAACAGATAAAGCAATACCCATTTCAATGCCCGGTAATACCATGCCCGCAACACCTAATGCACCACCGATAACCATAATTCCAATAAATGCCATAGGTAAACGTGATACTGCTTTACCGCCCATTAATGCCGCTAATAGACCCACACCAATCATTACGGATAAGTGATCAAGACCTGTAAATGGGTGAACAAAACCGGTCATAAAACCCGTTGTTGTATGGGGACCTATGTGACCTGGGTGTGCTAAAACGAGGGGTGAAAAAAGAGTAAGCGCACTGGCAACAATATGTTTAAGTTTCATTTATTTTTGTCCTTAGTGTAATAGAATGAAAACCCGACCTAACGGGGATTTATTGCTAATGAATAATAAGCTTATTCATTAACATTAAATTCAATACCTAAGCGTGATTAAATCATTCCTATAATGCGCTCAGAATGCGTATAAGCATCTGCACGGCCATTACGACAATGACCCAATAACGTCAGGTTAAGTTTTTCCGCTAAATCAACGGCCATTTTGGTCGCTGATGAAATCGCTAATAATACTTCAACGCCTGCTGCCGCTGCTTTTTGAACCATTTCAAAACTGGCACGACTTGTGACCAATACAGCGCCACCGGTTAGCTGTTGTTGATGAATACACCCCACCAATTTATCTAATGCAATATGACGACCGACATCTTCAAAAATAGCAGCGACTTGACCTTGGTTATCGATATACACCGCAGCATGAGCAGAGCCTGTTAGTTGATTCAATTGCTGCTTGCGTAATAATTGTTGTAAGACAGGATCAAGATGACTTAAATCAAATTGCACCGATGACGGCACAGGTGCTAATACACGGCATACCGTTTCTAATTTTTCTTCACCACAAATACCACACCCCGTCAGCCCTGCTAATGAGCGACGTTTTTGCTGCAAACGTACAACACAACGGTTAGCAATGGTAACGTTAATATTGATGCCATCGCATGTGGGTGTCATCTCAATATCATGAATATCACGATGGTGATCAATGATCCCTTCTGATAACGAAAAGCCAATCGCAAACTGTTCTAAGTCATTAGGCGTGCACATCATGACGGTATAAGCAACACCATTAAAAGCAATGGCAACCGGCGTTTCTTCAATAATGTAATCAAGTTCATTGCAATCATTTTTGCCTTTACGGTAACGTACAATAGGACGTTCACTTGCATTACAAAACATCGATTCCGGTAACGCTTCAAAGGTGTTCAACATCTTTTTCCTTTACTTATCTATTACGATATTTATTTTTTATTTATAATATTCAATTAATTAAACGAAAATCTTGACTATTCAAACCCATTTTTTGCATGCGTGATAACAATGTAGTTCGCTTTAAACCCAACTGATTCGCCGCACCATTAGGACCTGCAATAACACCACCACAATGAATTAATGCATCGACTATCATTTGTTTATCAATCATCGGTGACGGTAATTTAACATCAGCGGGCAATACAACATCTTGTATCACAGGCTCGACTGGCGTAAGAGTTAACATTGATGGTGATGAAACCAATTCTTGGGTTGGCACGTTAAGCACATGACCTCGTGTCAAAATAACTGAACGTTCGATCACATTACGTAACTCACGCACATTACCGGGCCATGAGAATTGCTGCATAATATGCATATCTTCAACCGCAATAGAGGTAATATTTTTACCCATTTTTTTTGCTAACTCTCGCGTAAAATGTTTTACCAATAAAGGAATATCTTCTGCTCGTTCTCGTAACGGCGGAATCTCAATTGGAAAAACATTTAAGCGATAATACAAGTCATTACGAAATTGTTTTTGTTGTACCATGTCTAATAGGTTCACATTAGTCGCCACCACAATACGAACATCAATACTGATCAACTGATTTTTACCAACACGCTCAATTTCATTTTCTTGCAAAACACGTAATAATTTAGGCTGTAACTCCAATGGCATATCGCCAATTTCATCTAGAAATAGTGTGCCTTTATGCGCTTGTTCAAATCGCCCCACACGTTGAGTTACAGCACCTGTGAATGCACCACGTTCATGACCAAACAATTCACTTTCAAACAAACCACTCGGGATCGCCGCACAATTCATCTTTACCATGTCAGTTTTACTGCGATGACTCATTTTATGGATCGCACGTGCAATCAACTCTTTACCTGTACCAGATTCACCTAAAATTAATACGGTACTGTCACAGCTTGCTACTAATGCAACTTGCTCTAACACTTTATTCATCACTTCACTTTGACTAATAATGTCATCGAAAATAGCATGCTCGTCATAGCTCTCTTCAATGCTGATAAACTTAGTCTGTGGTCGATGCGGTGTTGCTGATTGATGCACTTTTATACTGTGTATAGCCAATGCAACACGGGCTGATATTTGCTTAAATAACTCAATCTCCGTCTGCTGAAATTGTGTTTCTACTGCCTTGACATAACAGATATAACCGATCGTTAACCCTCTAAATATCATAGGTATAATACAAGCACTTTTAGCCTGTGATGAAAAATAGGGACTATTATCATCATGGTTTAATTTATAAATATCAGCCGCAGTCAAAATAACAGCTTGGTTATTTTGAACCGCATTCTTAATCATACTGTCATCGGTAAAAAAATGGCATTGATAATCCATTTCACCATTAATATCAACATCACCACCAGAATATTGATTATAGTGGCCGTCTTGAGACTGTATAATTGATAGTTCATTCATTCCAAAGCGTTGATATAAAAAACGCAATAATGAACCAATCAGTTCTTTTTTTGAACTCTGATTAATAACCGCATTTGTAATATCAACTAAAAACTGGAAATCTTTATGCTCATTACTTAATTGCTGAGTGAGCGATGATGCAATTTGATGTTCAAGAATATGTTCGATCATTGCAGCAACCATATTATTGAACAGTTTAAATTGTTTTTCTACATCATCATGATTAGGTAGACGAAGGTTAATATATTCAATAGCACCTAACTGTTGGTTTGCTATTAGTAGCGGTATTTTACAGTATGTTTGGATATTAGTGTATGCCGGATGAAGAGATAATTGAGGAAAAGTACGATAAAGCTCTTCACCATTAATGTAATGGCTATATTCACACGATACAACATGATGAAGACTTAAACTATCTTCTGAATAATCATAACGTTGGAACTCTTTATCTGCATTTTGATAATATAAAATTGATTGAGCACTTATGTCATCTTTTAAAATAATATTAACACGATCAGCATCGATAAATAATAAACGTTCATTATTTAGAAAATTAATCACACCTGAAATGTCATTTATAGACAATAATGCCTTAGAAAAGATCATTAAATCGCTTTCAAAGTTTTCCATGCTAACATTAACTCTTACTGATAATATGGCTCGAATAGCGAATAAAAATCCAAGCATTTGTTATACAATTCTCAATCATTTTAATAACCAAGTATTGATCCATATCAATCAATAATTATTAACAACAGTATCTTTAAAATAAAACGAATAAAAATTAAAATATTTGAGCTGACAAATAAATTAAAACAATGATTTTTAATCACAAAAAATATAAGGAACCAAGATAAAAATAATCAATCTTTTATCTTGGAAACCTTATTTTCATTTATGATGCTATATATTGTATATAAAACATAACAAGTCTTATTTACACAACATTTTTATGCATTAGCAACATGGTTTTTCAAACGTGCTTTTAAATTACTGTATTCAGTTTGTACATAATTTTCAGCCCATGGCTGATCATCAATGTTCTCTACTTTAACCGCACAGTATTTAAATTCAGGCGTATTTGAAATAGGATCGACATGCTCAATGGTTAATTCATTACATGCGCCAATCCACCATTGGTATGTCATGTAAACCACACCTCTGTTTACGCGCTCATTGTAGTTAGCACGCGAGATAACTTTGCCGCGACGAGAAGATACCCACACTAATTGTTGATCATCGATCCCCAATGCTTTGGCATCATCTGGGTGCATTTGCACATAACCAGGTTCATCAGCCAATGTTTGTAGTGCAGAACAGTTACCTGTCATTGAACGACAAGAATAGTGGCCCACTTCACGTACAGTTGACAATACCAATGGATATTCGGCATCAGGTTGCTCTAGCGGCGGACGCCAATCAGCACCAATGAAGATACCTTTACCCGAAGGTGTAGTGAACTTGTTGTCTTTAAATAAGTAAGACGTACCTGGGTGATCTTCTGTTGGACAAGGCCATTGTACAGATTTTAGATCAGCCATTTTTTCATACGTCACACCGGCATAATCAGGACATAACGCACGTAGTTCATCCCAGATTTCTTCAGTGTTATTGTACGACATAGGGTAACCCATGTACGTTGCTAACAAACTAAAGATTTCCCAGTCAGGTTTCACATTACCGGTCGGAACCACTGCTTTATAGAAGCGTTGGAAACCACGGTCAGCACTACTGTACACGCCTTCATGTTCACCCCAGCTTGTTGCAGGGAAAATAACATCCGCAAATTCCGCTGTTTGAGTCATGAAGATATCTTGAACGATAACCAATTCCATTTTACGCATAGTCGCGCGCATGGCGGCAAGATCAGCTTCAGTTTGTGCTGGATCTTCACCAAAGATATAAAACGCTTTACAAATACCTTCATCAGCCTTGTGCCCAACTTCAGTCAGACGGTAGCCTGGCTTACCTGAAAGCTCAACACCCCACGCTTTTTCAAACTTTTCTCGGTTTGCATCAATGTTTACGTCTTGATAGCCAGGGAATTGGTGCGGCAACATACCCATATCACAGGTACCTTGAACGTTGTTTTGACCACGAACCGGACCACAACCTACACCAGGACGGCCAAAGTTACCGGTTAACAGTGCAAGACCCGCTAAACCACGAACCACGTCAACTGCCTGACCGTACTGAGTAACGCCCATACCCCATAGAATCATAGCTTCAGGTGCCGCAGCGTAAGTACGTGCAGCCAAACGGATATCCGCAGCTTTTAGACCTGTTACTTCTTCCACTGTTTCTGGCGTGTAACGTGAAGCAATTTCACGGAACTCATCAAAACCTTCAGTGTTGTATTGTACGAACGCTTTATCGTAAAGATTTTCTTCGATAATCACATTTGCTAACGCATTAACAAGTGCCATGTTCGAGCCGTTCTTTAACGCTAACCATTGATCAGCAACACGCGCAGATTCGATCTTACGTGGGTCACATACAATAATTTTAGCGCCATTTGCACGGGCTTTTAAAATATGTCGTGCTACAACTGGGTGAGAATCAGCCGCGTTGTAACCGAAGATGAGTAAGCATTTAGTTTGTTGAATTTCGGGAATCGCGTTACTCATTGCGCCATTACCTACTGTTGTCTCCAGACCGGAGACTGATGGTGCGTGTCACACCCTAGCACAGTGGTCAACATTGTTGGTTCCGATCACCGCCCTTGCGAGTTTTTGCATCACATAGTTGGCTTCGTTACCCGGACCGCGGGCTGAACCTGTTGTCATTATCGCATCTGGACCATACTGCTTTTTAATTGCCATTAGCTTATCGCCGGCAAATTGAATAGCTTCGTCCCAAGACACGGCTTCTAAGGCTGACTCACGTGTACGGCGAATCATTGGTTGCTTCAAGCGTGGCGTTAATAAGTTGGTATCGTTGAGGAAATCCCAACCATAGTAGCCTTTCAAACAAAGTTGGCCTTCATTGGTACGACCCATTGCTGGTTCTGCTGCCACGACTTTGTTATTTTCGACAACCAACTTTAGTTTGCACCCAGTACCACAGTAGGGACAAACAACAATTGATTTTTTCATACTAACCTTTTTGGCTATAATTGTTATTAATGCGTATTTTAAACCAAGGGTTTATAACACTAACGAATGATTGCTACAGCATCATTGAGCGCTGCTGCTTCACGTTTTTGCTTGCTGGCTTCGGTCAATGTTTCAGGTTCAATAATCTGAATCGCGTTTGTTGGACAGACTTCCACACACGCAGGACCAGCATCACGATGGGAACACAAGTCACACTTTAATGCTTGAGACTGAGGAACCATGCGCTTAAATAACGACGCGCCTTTGGACTCTTCAACCATTTTAGTCACAACATTCATTGCGCCGAAAGGACAAGCGATGACACAGGTTTTACACCCGATACAACGTGACTGAATCACTTTCACATAACCATCTTCTAAAACGATGGCATTATTAGGGCAAACCTGAGCACAAGGTGCATCATCACATTGACGACACATAACTGGTGTTGTTACATGCGCATTTTTCACCAAGGTCAAACGAGGTGTAAATTCTACTGCATCAACACCAGTAAGCATTCCGTCTACTTGGTGAGAAACAACACATGCAATTTCACAGGTTCGACACCCAATACACAGATTTGGATCTGCAAAAACAAACCGGTTCATGGTCTATACCTTGTTAATGTCGATACATCACAGCATAGTGTTATGCTACGATACTTTATAAGCATTTATTGTACCAAAAATATCCACAAATCGAATTTATTTTTAAGCCAATGAAATATAGTTAAAAAAAAAGAAAGCGCGAGCACTGTCACGCTTTCTTTTTTTAGAGTGTCGATAATCACTTTCTATTAATCAAATCCATCGTCATTTTTCGTCAATACTATCGACACTTTATCGACACCGACTAACAGCGATTACTTAGCAATGCTCAAAACCACCCGATCCTTGCCATTCAGGTAAACGCTGATAAATAGTTTCAACCGCGGTTTGCACCATCTCAGTTAATGGAAATGAAAATGCGACAATCGCAGGCTGAATACCCACAAAAATAACCTCAGGCACAAAGGTTTTTAAATCATCAATCAAAAAATTGAGCGGTAAACTATGGGTCGAGACCACATACATATCGACAATAGTTTCTGGATCAATAATTCTCACTTCTCCCGCCTGTTCACCGATATCAGCCGCATCCACCACAATCACTCGTTGCGGTTGAGCTTTACGAATAAGGTGCAAACAATCTTCAGGCATCGAGCCGCCTTCAAGTACACTCCAGCCTGTAATCGGATTATCTTTGATCATTTTTGCTAATAAGGGTCCTGCGCCATCATCTCCCATCATGCTATTACCCACGGTGAGTACAATATTGCTGACAGACAAATCAACATCATCGTTAGAGACACTTTCGCCCATCACTGTTGACAAATTCACTTCCTGTAACATAGTTAGCGTATTCCTCGAATCATCATATACATGGTCGGTTCACGGTGAATATCCCCAAGCGCGGTAATAAAATCACGAGTCAATTGCTGTGATCGCGCATTTTGAGTTGAACTATCAATCCGATCAAACGCTAATGCCAGCATATTAAGATGTTCAGGATAAATGGTGATTTCACCAAACACAAAATAGCCTTTCATTTTATTAAATGCTTCACCGTCTTGTGGTAAGCCACTGATCCAATCTAGGTATTCATCACCTTCACATTCAATTACGGCCTTTAAACAATCGACCACACCTAAATGGTGACCGATCGCCAAACTGTAATACATGATCTGCTTAGCTTCTTCTGGCACATCATAGCTCTCATCAACAAACTTACGTCCTAAGGTATAAAAGTAGACGTGGCCTTGATAATGACGCGACTGTGTTAATTCCACTAAAGCAGTTCTCATTGGTGACAACCTTCACACGATGCTTGACCTTGTTGTGTGCTCGGGCATGCTTCTGAACCTGTTAATGCTGTCATGGTTTTTGATAGCAAAATATTCACGATTTCAGTAAGTCGCGGATCATCTTTAGTTGCAAGGTAAGCACTGATTTTTTGATCAACGTCATCGGCACTACAAGTAGCGAGTACATTCATAACGTCATCAGCAATACGTTGTCCTTGCACATAACCTGCAAGTACGCGTGCTTGACGCTCAATCATCACTTTAATATCCAATGGAATTTCAGTGTGTTTTAAACTTGCCTTTTGTACTTCAGGTTGATGCACTTTGGCTTTTAATTTTTGATCAAGTAAACCCAGTGCAACCGCAAACCCATAAATGGTCGCCGCGGGGGTCGGAGGACAACCAGGAATATATACATCTACGGGAACAATTTTATCCGTACCACCCCATACACAATAAAGGTCGTGGAAAATACCACCATCACAACCACATGCACCGTATGAAATCACAATCTTAGGATCAGGTGCTGCTTCATAAGCACGTAATGCTGGTGCACGCATAGCACGAGTTACTGAACCGGTATACAGCAAAATATCAGCATGACGTGGAGACGCTACAATTTTAATACCAAAGCGCTCGGTATCAAAAATAGGTGTCGTGGCCGCAAAAATTTCGATCTCACATGCGTTACAACCACCGCAGTCAACTCGGTATACATACGCTGAACGACGAATCTCCTTGATCAATGCATCTTTTAGCTTTTGGCTATTCGGTGGCAATTCAACAGGTACGGTTTGAGTGTGGGCTGTGCCGACTAATTGTTTAATACCTTTCATTACTTTTGATCCCCAAGGTAACGTAGGTGACTGACATTTTCGCTATCTAGCATATTGTTACGACGACGACATTCAGGGCATGTTTCAATTTGCTTACGGCGCTCTTGAAGTTGCTCACCCGTTACACCACTGTGTGCTAACGTATCTAAAACATATTCAAGTAACTTACGTGCCACAAATGGACGTTCACATTGACGACAATTTGCTAACGTAAATACCGCTTCATCATAAAGATCGGCTTTACTGGTTACCGCTAACTCAAAATTCTGAGTCAATTTAATCGCATGAGTTGGACACACTTCTTCACAACGGCCACAGAAAATACAGCGAGCGGTTGACAGTTCCCAACGACGAGTGCCCGCTTTGGCATCTGTTTCCATGATCAAAGCATTAGCAGGACAAGCACGCGTACATGCACCACAAGATAAACACTGATCAGCGTCTAATTCTGGCTTACCACGAAAATCTTCATTCACTTCCATCGGAGCAAAAGGATATTTGGTGGTAACTGACCCTGTTTTTATTACCGTTTTTAATAACTTAAACACATGACCTCCTAAAGCTTGAATGGCGAGTTCTTGCGGTCAATGCTGTATTGCTCAATCGCTTTATAAGGAACTGTTTTACTACGTTGTTTTTTAGTATCAACAATAGTTACACGGTCAGTACATGAGTAACATGGATCTAAGCTACCAATGATTAACGGCGCATCTGCCACAGTGTTACCACGTAACATATAGCGTAATGTTGGCCAGTTAGCATATGTAGCCGCACGACAACGCCAGCGGAATAACTTCTGATTATCGCCGGTCATGCTCCAGTGAACGTTTTCACCACGTGGTGCTTCAGTAAAGCCCAATGCGAATTTATTCGGTTTATAGTCAAAGCCTTCAGTTAAAATCGCACCTGGTGGCAAGTGATCCAAACCGTATTCAATCACATTTAATGATTCAAACACTTCGCGTACACGTACCATTACACGAGAGAATACATCACCATTTTCCATCACTTGAATATCAATCGGTACGCTACCGTATGACTCTAATGATTGGCCATGCACAATACGCACATCACGGTTAAAACCACTCGCACGGATCAATGGACCTACAGGGCTGTAATCACGTGCAATTTGCTTTGATAAAATACCCACACCTTCAGTACGACTACCGATATTTGGTGTCGCAAGTAGCACATCCACCAGCTCAGAGAACTTCTGACGGACTTCTTTCACCATCGCAATACCTTGTACGCGCTGCTGTTTTAGAAAATCACGACGTACGCCACCAATTAAGTTCATGCCATATGTTTTACGGGCACCTGTTAGTAACTCAGCCAATTCCATGGTCTTTTCACGCACACGGAAAAATTGCATAAAGCCTGAGTCAAAACCAACGAAATGGCTTGATAAACCAATGTTTAATAAGTGACTGTGCAGACGTTCAACTTCAAGTAATACGGTACGGATCATCTTGGCGCGGAATGGCACATCCACTGATAATGCATTTTCAATGGTATTGCTGTAACCGACACTATGAGTAAAACCACAGATACCACATACACGGTCAGTTAACTGTGCCACTTCATGGTAACCCATGCGTGTTTCAGCTAATTTTTCCATACCACGGTGAACATAGAACATACGGTAATCCGCATCAACAATGTCTTCACCATCAACGAACAGACGGAAGTGACCCGGTTCATCCGACGTAATATGTAACGGACCCACAGGCACGATACGGTTGCTGTCATTACCCAGTTGATTATCAAATTGGTACGTTTCAGTTTCTGTTGTTGGTTGTGGACGCTGACGGTAATCCATTGCATCTTTACGCAATGGGTGCAGGTTTTCAGGCCAATCATCGGGTAGAACTAAACGACGTTCATCAGGCAAACCTACTGGGCGTAGACCGTACATATCACGGATTTCACGCTCGCCCCATACCGCAGCAGGAATGGTTGGAGTAATAGAGATAAACTCTTGGCTATTAGCATCAACTAAGACTTTTACCGTTACCCAGCTTTTTACTTCACCTTCCATAGAAAGCGCATGATAAACCGCAAAGTGACCATTAAGGCTACGTTCATCATTACCAAAAGTAACCGTTAACCAGCCGCCTTGATCGTAGTAAAGCCATTTCATCACCTCAACCAACGAAGTCATTTTAACGGTGATAGTCACTTGGTTTTCGGTCTGCCACTCTTCATCAATAATTGCGGATGGAAAGAAATGATTCACACCATCGACATAATTTTTACCAATACGACCCGCTTGTGGCTGCGAGTGAAATTGTTGAGATGTATTGTTTGTCATATCTATTACTTACCAACCAAAAATTAAAAATATCAGTGCCAATACAGCCACTAAAAACGCAGGGAAAATCGTACGGTGAATTTGAGTAAAACGTACACGTGCCATGGTGTTTTCAACTAAACCAGCAATCAAAAACACCACAAACAATTTAATCAACAAAATGATGGAAGCTGAAAATAAGCCACCAAAACTTAAGCTGCTTGCTTTACCCCAAGGAATGAAAATCGCAAGGAATAACTGTGCAACAACAAGTTGTTTTAAACCTAAACCCAATTTCACCATCGCCAATGCAGAACCTGAGTATTCTGTTACTGGACCTTCTTGAAGCTCTTGCTCTGCTTCTGCACTGTCAAACGGTACTTTGCCCATTTCGATAAACAATGCAAACGCACATACAAGACCTGCAAGAATAACGGTTAATGGATGCTGCCAATGGTTATTCGCTAACGCGTGGCTGATATAACCTAAGTCAGTGGTACCAACACTTAACGCAACCACGACAATTGCAAGAATTAGAATTGGCTCAACTAAGATACCCAACGTCAATTCACGGCTACTACCGATACCTGCAAACATACTGTTTGAATCGATACCTGATAATGCGAAGAAGAAACGGAAAATCGCTAACAAGTAAATATCGGTAATAATGTCACCCGAAATTGGAAACGGTGACACTTGAGTAACGGTAGGCAGTGCCATGCCAATTAATAGCATTGTCACTACAAGTACCCATGGCATTATCCAAAAAATAAAACCAGAGTTTGCAGGTGCTACCGATTGGCGACGCAATAATTTGGCAATATCACGGTAATCTTGTAATACACCAGGCCCTTGACGCGAATGAATTTTAGCGCGAATAACGCGAGAAAAACCCGTTGCCAGTGGCGCTAACATCAGCATTAAAATAGCTTGGACAATCGCTAAAACAATCCAACCCGCTGTTGGCATTTCAAGTGGGGACATTAGAGACTAACTCCTGAAATGAGAGGAACAAACAACACCACAATCACCACCGCAATAACGCAGAAGCGACACACTTTACGACTATCGAGTGTTGGATTTTCACCACCTTCACTTAAATGAGGCAATACAAAACGCTCAGTCAATGATGCTTGGCGGTTGTTATAAATAAAACCAAACATATTACGCATCGGACGGGTAATACTTGCAGCAGAAACCGTCATACGTTGTTCGTATTGGTAACCACACGCCCAAGGATCACCTTGATGACGACGAGCAAGACGACGTTGACGGAAAGCATAAAGTAACGCAGCAGGTACTAAAGTTAATAGTGCCAGTGCAATGGCGATGACAGGTGTTGAAAGGATCGCTTGATCAGCAACCGCAGGGTATACCGTTAAACCATGAGCAACCGCTAATGGTGCCATATTTAACATTGATGAAGCAATTGATGAGAAGTAAGGTGCTATCCATGGTGCACACACGCCTAATACCACACACAATATTGCCAGTGATGTGGTTGCGGTGATCATTGCAGGACCCACTTCTCGAGTATTGGCTGCGCGTTCTGTTTTAGGTGCGCCAGTAAAACAAATACCGTATACCTTCACAAAACACATACATGCTAATGCGCCCGTAAACGCAAGCATTACCATACCAAATGGACCAAAGACTAGGTTTGCAACTGTGCCAACTTTACCCATGCTAAATAGCGATTGGTAAATAAACCATTCTGAGACAAAACCATTTAATGGCGGCAATGCACAAATTGCTAACGTACCAATCAAAAATGCTGCGGCTGTTTTAGGCATTGTTTTCGCCAAACCACCCATGTCATCCATTTCTTTGGTATGCATACGAAATACAATTGAACCAGAGCCTAAACATAACAGGCCTTTGAACACTGCGTGGTTTAATAAATGATATAGACCACCAAGAAGACCAAGCAATGCTAATACTGGATGATGTGAAGCAATACCAATCATACTCACACCCACACCAATTAAAATGATGCCGATATTTTCAATAGTATGGTATGCCAACAATCGTTTGATATCGTGTTCTGCTAGTGCATACATTACGCCAAGCACAGAAGACACTGCACCAAAGATTAACACCAAGAAGCCCCACCATAATTGGGTTGCGCCAAGGAATAAAATCGCAAACTTCAAAATACCGTAAATACCAATCTTAACCATCACACAAGAAATCAAGGTTGAGCAGTATGACGGTGCAATCGGATACGCTTTAGGTAACCAGCCATGTAAGCCAATACCAGCCGCTTTAATACCAAAACCAACTAAGGCTAATAAGAACACTAGAGATGCCGTTGCTCCAGTAACAGGGTTATGCATGATGGCACTAAACTGATAACTATCGGCATGAGAAGCAACGATCATAAATGCCACTACAACTAAAAAACTGGCTGCATGATCAGCAATAAAATATTGCAAGCCTGCTTTTTTACTTGTCGCACTACCATCACTAGTAATAATTAACCAAGAAGCCAGTGAAATGATCTCCATAAATACAATAAAGACCATTACATTGGCTGACACCACAAGCGCTGTCATCGCTGCGGCAAAAATATTGAACAGGACATTAACCTTCCAACCACCTTTGCCGTAGTATTCTTCTAAATAGTTAATTGAATAAACTGAAGCTGCCATGGTTACGACTGAAATGACCACCACCATTAGTGCTGATAGCATATCCATACTAAACCAATGACTGATCGCCGCCGTCGCATCCGCTGTATCGAAACCCGAAACAATCGTGCTTACCCCTGCAATGATGCCAAACAATCCACCAAATGCACTGATTACTCCAGCAATACGTAAACTTTCTTGCTCATGTTTACGCCCCTGATACGATAAAATCGCAGCCACGGCATAACTAATTAAAGCAAAACAAACTAAAACTAATGGGCTCATCGTGTTACTGCTCCACCTTTGGCTGACGCTGAACTATCTGCCGCGCACACACGTTTAATATCACGTGTTTTCGCGATACTTGCTTCATCAATCAGGATTATCGCTTGCGTTGGACACACTTCAGCACACGCGGGTCCTTGTTCTCGAAAACCACACAAATCACATTTAACCGCAATGCTTTTTACTCCTGGTTCCCAAGCAAGAATATCTTGACCAAATGTACTTGGAATAGAAGTTGAAGGATTACTTGAACGGATAGTGGAAGGGATATAAGTATCGTAGCTATTTGCCATCGCAATAGGTCGACTACCATCAAATGCGATTGCACCAAAAGGACAAGCAACAGCACATAAAGTACAACCAACACACAAGGTTTCATTAAGCATGACACGATCTTGTTGCTTGGTGATCGCTTGTACTGGACATACTGTGGCACAAGGTGCATCTTCACAATGACGACACATCACAGGCGCTGTGGCATCATCAAGTTTAACCACGGTTAGGCGGGGATGGCTTTGCAGTCCTTGTTGTTTATGTACTGTCGAACAAGCTGCCATGCAGGTGCCACAACCAATACACTTCTCAGGATCTGCAATTACAAAGCTTTTCATTGTCTACCTAGTCAATCGCAAAAAAACCTATTAAAGCAAGAAATATGCCACACAAGTATAATTTAAATAATAACTATAATATCAAAAGCTTAAAAATACATAATGGTAAAAAAATACTTTCTTAGATAACAATATATTGATTGTGGTGCCGTCAGCGGTAACTTCGACACAGCCATGTCGACACACTTCGACAGTCGAGTGTCGAACCATCATCTTAAAGAGCGGCGTCTATATCAGAAAAAGTACCATACGAAAAAGCCCTCTACCTATATTTCACATAAGTAAAGGGCCTTTATTGATACTCTAGATAGGATGCTGCATGGTATTAACAACGTTGCTTGCTAGCCTATATTTACCGCTATCTGTTAATGCCATGCTTTTAAAATAATGCGCTCATCATCATCACGTTTAACCCAACCATCTTTTTCCATTCGGTTCGCTAGCGGAATAGAATATTTACGACTGAGATCGGTACGATCTTTAATATCCGTCATGGTAATACGATCATGGGGTTGATGATCTGCAATTACCGCTTTCACAAGATCTAAATATACCCCCATATCAAAATAGATATTTTCATCAAGCGCGGTAATGTATTTTTGGTGGCTTAATTGACGTAACCACTTTTTACCACCGACAATTTTGACTTTATTTAACTCAAGCCCAGCTTTGCCAAACTGACGAATTTGATGCAGAATATTAAGCGCATCTTGAGGTAAATCGTCTTCATTATCACCTTGTCCAACACACCATTTACCGTAACTTAAATGCACTTTCTGTTGTTGCTTTAAACGCTGCATAATCAGTTCAATCACGGCGTCATTGATCCGTAACCGACTGCATAATTCCGTCGAAGCCATAGAGATACCACCACCCAGTAATGTTTCAACTTGTTGCGATATATCTGTTAGCCATTGGTTGTCAAAACAAAATGGTGCAATAAATGTTTGTTGTTCCGTTGGTTTAAAATCAACGTCATGACATTCAAAATAACCTTGTAGCACTAACAACATCTGTCGTTGTGACTCTGGCTGTAATTGATGCGGTAAATTATTTAGCACGTCATATAGACGGCGTTTTTGATAACCAAAAATATAATCAGTCCACACCACTTCTGCGCCATGCTGTAAACCACTGCCACCTTTTTGGATCATCGCCAATCGTTGACCAAATAATAATGGCATTGGTTTTTCAAACACTAATCGAGCTAGCTCAGTATTGGGGATATAGCTCAGACGTGCTGTTCCGTGCCATGTTCCCATCGCCACTTCCACTTGGCGTTGTTTTTTAACTTTTAACTTTGTCGCTGTTTTAGTTAATCGTACAATACATTGATCACGCAAGGTGATGTGTTGATTGATACCGGTAATCAACTGCCCTCTACCAATATCCTTACGGCCAACCCCTTTAACATTCACCGCGACACGGCATGTTGCTGAAACTGAGGTTAATTGCTGGTGATAAGCCTGAATTGATCGCACTGTCCCAACAAGGTTTGATGGATGACACCGTACTTTATCGCCAATCGCTAATTGTCCTTGCGCGAGTGTACCCGTTAGCACCGTACCAATTCCGTTAACAACAAACACCCGATCAATATACATCAGAGGATCTGTCGCAGGCTCAAGCACTGCAATATCATCACTGTTTGCTGGCGCGATAACTTTATGACGTGCAATGTTGACCTGTACGGTATCAATTAAAAGTTGGCGAAGCGCTTCAATGTTATCTTTCTTTAATGCAGAAACAGTCACAATTTCAGGTAACAACCCGCTACGTTCCATGACTTGTTCTAACACTTGGTCTTCTATTTCAGCTAATTGCTCTGCATTGACTTTATCGCGTTTATTAATACAAACAACAATATCTTCAATCCCCATCGCATGTGCAACATCAAGGTGTGAAGTGGTCATTGGCATCCAACCTTCATCGGCCGCTACCACTAATAACAACACATTTAAATGCCATACGCCCGCGACCATATTACGCAAATAACGTTCATGTCCTGGTACATCAACCACACCAATAGTATTGCCATGATCATCTTGAAAATGCGCAAAGCCTAAATCTTGGGTCATGCCTAATTGCTGCTCATGAGGACGGGCGGTGATCATGCCTGTTAACGCTTCAATCAACGCAGTTTTACCATGGTCAACATGCCCAGCAAGACCAACTACGGCTTGATATTGTGTCGATATTACCGCCATTATTTAGCCTCAGTATTTGTATAAGATTGAATATAACCGTCAAGTTGAGCAATAAAGTCGATATGATCGCTATCTAATAAAGTCGCGACATTTAATAGCAACTGATTACTATTAACATAGCCAATTATCGGAATCGGTAATTCACGTAGCGCATCTAAATGCAGTTGTGCTTTACCGGGTAAGGTAAGTTTAAGACCATAACAAGGATAGGTTTCACTAGGAATGGCACCGCCACCGACTTGCATCACCAGAGGAACAACCTGAGCATAAGATTTCCATCGTAGCGCCCATTGTTGAGCTAACGTTTGACTCACTTTAGCGCGATCTAACGCCTGTTGCGCGACACCAAAAGCCGCAGGATCACGGTTAAGTTTCTGGACTAATAATTGCTCAAGCATGGATAAAACAATTCGTCCCGGACGGAAGGTACGCATCATCGGGTTTTTAGCTAATTGTTGGCAAAGTTTTGGGCACCCTGCAATAATGCCCGCCTGCGGTCCACCAATGATTTTATCACCAGAGAAACAGACTAAATCAACGCCCATTTGCAAATAGCGTGGTAATGACACTTCACTTTGGGCATATTGTTCAGACGATAATCCAGAGCCTTGATCGATCACTAATGAAACATGCTCAGGTAGGCGTTCAGCCACATCCTGAATATCTGGCGATTCAGTAAACCCCTGCATTGAAAAATTAGACTGATGTACCATTAAGACCATCGCAGTATTTTCAGTGATCGCATTAATATAGTCATCACTGGTGGTAATATTGGTGGTGCCAACTTCAACTAACTTACAACCAGAAAGGGCTAGAATATCAGGGATACGAAAACCACCGCCAATTTGAACTTGCTCACCGCGAGAAACAATCACTTCTTTACCCGCAGCCAACGCATGCAGCACTAAGTAAACTGACGCAGCATTATTGTTTACAATTACACAATCTTCAGCGCCAATCCAACTCTGGATCAAGGTCGGTAATAAACCATTACGATCACCACGTTTACCATCAGCTAATTTCAACTCAAGGTTGTTATACCCCGTATTAACTGCTTTAACGCTGTCCCAAATTTGTTCGTTAATTGGAGAACGTCCAAGATTGGTGTGCACTGCTATACCGGTAGCATTCATTACTCGTTGTTGGCGACGACGATATAACTGACGGCAACTATCAAGCACTAAGGCCATAATATCGAGATCATTAACACCTTGAGTTTTAAAATCAGGGTGCTGACGGATAGATGCAAACAGTTGACGCAGTGTATTAGTTACAACTGGGCGACTTAATAAGCGCACATAATCAGTTAAATCTGAATGCTGAAGAAGTTGTTCAATTTGAGGTAAACGGTAGTTGATTGTTGGAGCGAGTGATGCAGAAAGTAGAGCTGGCGATGTTATTGTCGTCACGATAAGTTCCTTGGCTGAATTGCAGACAACAGCACTCATACCCTAACCCAAATAGGCAAAGTAACGAGTGTCAGAGGAACCATTTAAACGCGCGAAAAATGGCGGAAGAGGCAGGAATTGAACCTACCAAAGCTTATACAGCTCACATCGGTTTTGAAGACCGAGAAGGCCACCAGACCTCATCTCATTCCGAAATTCTTTTGCATCATAATGTAACTATCATCGTTATTATTTGATTTATATCAATTCGTAGCACAAATACCACTATACCAATAAAGTATTTATTTGAACGTGTAATATTTCATCATACAAAAGTTAAATTCCGTTATCATTATGAACAAAAAAAGCCCTACGTTACCGTAAGGCTTAAACAAAAAAGATAATATGTTTATTAAGTTATCTTACAACCCCATTATCTTGTAGGTTTTCAATTAGAATATGTGTTAATTCTGAAATAATATCGTTCATGTTATTAGGATCAACAGACTCTGATGATGTTGACCAAATAGGCTTATGGCTTTTTGTATCAAACAAGGTAAATTCAACATTCACAAATTCATAAGAAACCGTATAACTGTCATCATAAATATAGCTATACGAACTATTATAGTAATTATGGAATGATAAACCGCTGCTATATCCACCATAGCCATTACCTGGATAACGAATATTTTTATCTTCGATGTTAACTAACTTCGCAACAAAAACTGTTTGGGTGCCATTTTTCTGAATATAACTCGATAAATCCGCTTTTGATGGTAATTTATTAGGGTATATTTGAGAACTCGATACAGCATTAACCCCCTTACTTTGTAATTCTTTAACCATATCATCTTCAAATATTCGTCTAACACGTAAATTATCTGACATCGCAACCACTAATGAACTTTTTATCGGAACATTTGAATAATTTCTATCTACCCACGATGAGGTTAAATTACTAGAAGCACATGATGTTAATAACATTGTTAATATAAAAATAAAGATTGAACGCATAATACATCCCTTTAAGTTATGTTCTAAAATTAACAATAGTACAGGGATAGGAGAAAGCAATAATGAAAAAAATGATAGTATCAAGTTTAATAATACTTTGTGGTTGTAGTGCTGAAAACAATGATTCAAGTTTAGCAAACGGGTCTGAATTAAACAAACCAACCTCTATTTCAAAAAATAAAGCACTACAAACACTCTCACCATTATCTCAATCAATATTAAAGATTGAAAACACAGAAACATCTAAACCTGAGAAGGAGAATGAAATAAAAAAAATAGAATTTATGGCAGAAGATGATCCTGATGCAATGATTTATTTAGCCGCATTGTTCGAAGAAGGTGAATTAGTCACAAAATCAGAAAAGAAAGCACGTGAACTCTATAAAAAAGCAGCGGATAAAGATCATCTTCTTGCTCGCTATTATTATGCATTAATGCTTATTGATGGTAGAGGCGGTAGTGCAGATTATAAAGCAGCAGAATCAAATTTATTAATTAACGTTAAAAATCAACATGCTCCATCATCTTACTCATTAGGTTATTTATATTTTATACAAGAAAGACATCAAGATGTAATTGATATTTTAAGTAAAAACGATAATGCCAATAATGAATATTCAAATTATTTATTAGCCATTTCATATCTAGAATTAAATAAAAACACACAACAAGCGATTAATTTATTACATAACTCAGCTAAAAAAGATCATCCTTATTCTCATTTAGTATTAGGTGACATCTATCGCCGAGGACTCTATGACATCGAAATCGATACAGCAAAGAGTTTTAAACATCTTAATATTGCAGCAAAGCAAAATAATCCTAAAGCCTTATTTGATTTGGCTACATTAAGTTTGGAAAATTTATCACTTATTGAAAATGATATTAATATTGCAATAGAGCAATTAAAATCGGCAGATAAGAATGGATACCCTTCTGCCAGTTTTGAATTAGCAAAGTTATATGATCAAGGAGATCTTCTCGAACAAAATTTTGATAAAGCTATTTATTGGTATAAACGTTCAGCTGCTCAAGGAAATAATAGAGCAATGTATAATTTAGCCAGTATTTATATAAATGGCGATGGTGTCGATATCTCTATTGAAGAAGCAAAATATTGGCTTATAGAATCAGCTAAAAATGGTAATAATCGCGCTAAAGAGATTCTTCAAAACGGAGAATAAATAATTTTTATTGTATGATAATAAAAGCCCAATAATTATATTGGGCTTTTATAGTTTTACGAATAAAAAAACTTGCTTGATATAACATCAAGCAAGTATTGCCGTCACAAGTAAACGATAACTAATTATCAATACGAACACTAAATATAAGTTCTTCTGACTCACCAGGAGAAACACTTCCTATTGTTCCTATAATTGCGCCTGTAGAACCATTTGCAATCGTATTGATTGAACCTTTTGAAATACTCGGTAAAGACCCAACTACATTAAATGCTGTATAAGCGGGTGTGGCATCGGTTAAGGTCACGTTACGCGCCTCTTCAATGGCGATATTCTCTGTTGTTAACCGATACATAATGCATTGACCAGGTGCAACAGCAAAATTGGTCGTCACATAAGTACCAGAATCTGATACACCATTACAATCTAAATCAGGTGTTTGTTCTTTCGTTACTTTCATGTTTGTATTTGCAACTGTCGTTGTATCGATAATTTGCAATGTGCCACAACTTACAGTGGTTTCGACAGTCGTAATATTATCCGTTCCCTGTGGTGTATTCGCAGGCACAAAGACCTTGATAAATAAGACCTTCTGAGCACCTCCAGCAAGAGAAGCCACTGACGTTATCGCATTATCAGCCCCTGTCAGTATATTATCGCTATCAGTATCTTCATAAATAACTGTAGAAAAACCAGCTTCTGAATTCGCTACAGTTAGCACAATATTTAAGAATTCATCATTGGTGTTATTGTTTAAAATATGTTTATACACAATGCTTCCACCAGCAAACGTTACACCATTTGAATTTGGCGGACCAAAGGCCAGACATTGATTATTATTATCAACAGTCACTGCATCATATTTAATGTCTTCTGCGCCAGTTGTTGGAGAAAAGACTTTAAAATAAACATCTTGAGTGGCAGATTCTGCGTCTACAGGAACGGTCACGTCAGCATAAACAATGACCGCATCATCAGGACCTAATACTGGAATATTGGTAATAACTTCATTCTCAGCATTTTTAAACACAACAGTCCAATCTGCAGGCATGGTGTTAACAGCAAAATTTGAGCCGCTGTATTGCAACTCATAACTTTCAGCTGCATCTGACTTATTAGTTACGTATAAAGTAAACCTAGTGGTTGCACCAGGTATTACAGTATTTGTTGTAACAGCCGCAGCTTCAGGACCTGCACCATAACCACAATTATCGTCAACGGCATCACAGCTATCCTCAACTGTTAGCCCTGTTTCTGCTCTCACATTATTGGTTAAATCAACGGTACTCGCGACTATTTCTCCCAAACGATCAATAACAGTATTTGTTTTCGAGGTATCGTTTGACGATCTTGCACGCTTAACCGTCTGGTATGGTCCACCTATAGCTGAAGCAGGGAGCGTTGCAACCAATATGACTTTATATCCACACACTCCATTACTGTCAGTCACTAAGTATGATGGACAGGTTTCGCCTGCAGCAGGAATAACGCCGGTATCTGGATTACTGTCATTATCAGTATCTATTAATGGTGTTACACCATCACTTTTATATAAGAAGAAGCTAGTACCACTTGGAAATGTGGAAGATTCAATAGTGACATTAAAAATATCTTCATCATTACCCGTATTCCAGATGTAATTGGTAAAACTAACCCGTGCACCTTGCGAAGCAGACGCTACTTCAACAATCTCATGATTGGTGTCATCAAGTGCATCACAATTATTATCGGTACCAACATCACAGCCACCATTGTTAGCAATAACCGCATAATTAGACGTAATTAGAAATGGCACTCTATTGGTATTGGTTGAATCTAACTCACCTGCATCAACAGTACCGTTATTATCTTCATCAAAACCATAAATACCTTGGTTATACAATGTGGTTGCAGAAAGGCCTGAATCGATATTAACTTCAAATGTTATCGTCGCTGATTCATCGGCAGCTAAACCATCCATTACAAATTGAATTTCATCATTATCAGAACAAAGCCCACTCGGTGCAATACAAGTTGTAAAGAGTAAATCTTGATCGCCTGTTGTTTCACTTCCACCGATTGTTGCACCAGAAGCTGTGATTGTTGTTCCTGATAAACTCCAAGATACCGCGCCATTAAAACGCATCCCTTCGGGCAGAACATCCTTTAAAATCACACCATTAGTCTGTAACGGATCCATATCCGTAAGACCCACATTCGTGTATGTAAATGTTATCGTATGTGGCCCACTTGGTGATGCACCGACATTGGCACTTAATGCTTTTGAAATTTCAATAATCGGTAAATTAGTTGCAGTTACAGTATCAGTATTGGTCTGTGTTCCCACGCCACCATTTGCCACAGAAATACCATCAACACTCACCGCTTGGCTAGTTGCTGTCACCGTTAGCGCATCCGATGAATTAATTGTCGCTGCAGCATCAATATCAGCCACAATAACAAATTCAAAACTTTCACCCGCAGCTAGAGGACCAATTACAGAACCTGACGCTATTGGTGATGAACCAGGATCAGCAACACCATCGTTATTTTCATCAGGATAAATAGTTGCAGCACTAATAACAGAAGCAGGTATCACAATATCAAGTACAAAAGAATCGGTGTTATTACCGGTATTCGTTAATACATGATTGAATGTCACCGTTCGACCCGGTGCGCCCAACTTAGATTGATCATTAATCAATGTCAGTGCCGCAACAGGCTGAACAAGGGTTTCAACTAAATTAGATGTTGTGCTACGTAAAATATTGGCACTATCACGATACGTAGCACCAGCCTGATTTTTAATCACTGTACCAGATTCAGTTAAAGCCATTACAGCGAAGCTGGCACTAGCAACAACGGTTATACCTATTTTGGCGATTCCCTTGAAGACATTCATATGAAGCTCCCCCTTCCCTATTGTGCACTAGAATGACTAGCCACTGAGTTGTATTGCATACTAACCGGATTAAAATCGTCACCTAAAAGAATCAGTTGCGTGCGACGATTGACTCGATTGTTTGTTTGATTATTTGAGACAATAAACGGTTCTCTTGATCCTGAACCTAATGTCACGATACGGTGTGCAGCAAGCCCTTGCCGTTGTAAATAATTTGCAACAACGTTAGCGCGCGCTTTTGCTAATTGGTCGTTATATCCTGCTTTCCCTGAATTATCAGCAGAACCAATAACAGCCACATTTAATGTAGGATTCGCTTTCAATAATTGTGCCGCTTGATCTAATGCATGTTGTTGTTGTACATCTAGCGATTTTTTATCAAAGTCAAAATTAACGACGGTTGGCCAATAATGACCGTCGATAACTGTTGTTGTATTGCCACAAGCAAGATCACCATAGTCGGCATAAATAGCTTCATTAGAAACACAGCCTGAAATCCCTACACTTAAAAATAATAAAGAAGTTGTTAATAATTTCATGATTACATTCCTCACCACTATTCGCTTAACCAACCAAATAAGTCTTCATCAAGCTTAAACATCATTTCAAAGTAAAAACCTTGTAAGTTATAACCTTGTGGATCGAGGTCATTATCATCAAAACCTATTACGTTATAACCAATACCTGCACGTAGATTTTTCATAACAAGATAGTTCAAACCGACACCGAAAGAATAACGGCGACTATCAAACCAATCCGTACCTAACATGCCACCGTGCACATCAAGGTCCCAACGACGGTTAATATAATAAATTACGCGACCATCAATAATTGTTGCCACAGAATCATAGTCTTGTTCATATTCAGTGAAATCCTCCCACTTCAGCCCAACACGTCCAGATATTGTCCAATCTGGCGATAATTGATAATTCTGGTGGGTAGATAAAATATGTGCGGTACGCGTGCTGTCATTACGCTCTGTTTTCCACTCATAAGCACCTAACATATGGTAACGATTAGTTAATCTAGGACGATAAGCAAAACCTAAACTGAAATGATTACTCCATGTATTTTGTGCATTTTCTTTATCAATATAACGGTACTCTTCACGTACAAGCCCACTCCAATCTTGACTTAAACGCGTGACCCAAGCACCCAAAATTCCATAATAATCTTCAGTATCACCGTGACGATATTCTATACGGCCCGTAGTTTTATAATTAGGATTACGTACATCAGCTAAACCTAATGACACCGCAACACCAGAGGTTCCTTCGCCTTCAATAACTTCAACATATTCAATCGCAGGATCAACACTGATACCGGGAATTACTTCAAAACGACCACGATAACCATTAGCTAGCTCAAGGCTACGACCATCTGATGCACCACGTTGTCTAAACTCATTAAACGTACTACCACCATGAAGCCAATCAACATCGATACCTGCCGTAAATAAGCTTGTTGAACCACTGCCTAAATTACTAATGCCGTCTAAAGAATCAATATACTCATATTGGGTATATATGCTGGCTTGCTTATGTACTTTCCAATCCGCTTTTACATTAAAACGACGCTTGCTATCATGACCAAAACTCTGCTCATATTCAGTGTCTAACCGACCTGGACGTCCCCACAAACTAAATGTACGACCCAGCCCCACAATTGCGGTGGTATATTCTTCTGAATCTGTTTCGGTTTCATTTTTAATATAACGAGAGCCTAAACGTGTTACCCATTGAGAGCCCAAAATCTTGCTATCTACCGTTGCCCCAATAGACTGTTGTTTTTCTTTATGAGCTAAAGATTCAGAATGACTGGCTTCAATGTTTAGGTTCATTAACCCTGTTAACTTCTGACGATGGCGAAGACGAAGTTCTTGACGAGCTGGCGTTACACCACCAGTAGTATTAGTAAACCCTTCTTCTGCATAAACATATTCAAGCTCAGTCGCTGCTTGAGCGTGCCAATCACGATTAAGTCTAAGTTTATATGCCATACCATTTTTAAGTTTTTCCTGAGTATCAGTAGTTAACGTACTGGCACTTTCATCACCCTTATGGGACATACTCGCAACAGAAGCGGTTATTTGCGTTTTATTATCAAAATCATAGTTAACCCAAAGGCTACCAATGTCATAACCTTCAACATCATTGTCATTATATTCGTAGCTCAGACCGGCAAGTAAATAAGGGGTGAATAAATAAGAAAGTCTTGCGCCTGCAACGGTATAGGCATCACCATCACCATCCACATCATAGGCGACTCTCACTTTGATAGGATTGAGATTAGGATCGTAACTAGGAATAACACGATTAAATCGCATATCACCGGTGAAATAGTCAATGGTGTAGTCAATATAACGGGTTAATAACTGCTGATTTAGAACAAGACCAGTATTATCTCTGTCATACGTAACCAAAGTTACCGTATCAGAATGACGCACAATGCGTGTGTCTCCGATACTATAAAACATTGCAGTACCGTTACCATTAAACTCAATCACTTTATGTAAATCTTCAGGACGCGCACCATATAATTGTGCAGTAATTTTCCCATCGTTATACATACTATTGAAGCCATTAAGAATCTGACTTGTACGTCCAATATCAGACTCATCAGTTCCATCTGCGGTACTATAATCGCCCCACATTGCGAAATGGCGTTCTTTTTCAAGTTTCACATAGAGCTTACTGGTACTACGAGCATCATAACCTTTAATACTTGCATCACCTGGAATTGGGTAATAGCTGTCTGGTGATATTTCGCGATAAAATTCTTCATCAGACTTGTCACTGTCATAACTTAACGTTAAATGCATACCACCTTTAATATTACCTTTAATAAAGGCGGCGGCTCTTTCGTCATGACTATAGGTTTTATTTTCATAACCGTCTAATTGAGCAGGCGGTCTTTCTCCACTAAAACGGCCATAACGTCCGGTATAATTTACAATACCTGAAACAAATAACGGACGTTTAGCGGCAATTTGATAAAGTTTGATTTTGTCAGAGAAGTCTTCAACTGACGCTTGGATATTAATTTGGCCCGTATTTTCAGTACTGCGTAAATAAACGGTTTTTTCACCATTAATAACACGAACTTGATGACCCGTTTCATTCTCTTGAATATCAGGGTCTAACCAAGTATCACCTTGATCTGTATCTAGCGTTACAAAGTAAGTACCACGTGCCAAATTATTATTTTCATCGTACAACTTAATAATAACAGGAATAACAGAACGACCACCGTCAGCACGTAACACATCACCATCAGCGACAACACTTATACGCTTTGCAGATTTCGGATGAGAAAACGTTTTGCCTAAAACAAGACGCTCGTTACCAAATGGATCCACCGTTTTAATTTCAACAACGTTATCGCCATCACTTAATGGGATACCATACCAACCAACAATTTGAGCATTCTCACGTTTATTAATAATACGCTCGCCTAATTGATCAACATTGACTGCCTTGCCATTAACATACAGTGTCGGCTCAACATCACCTCGAATAACGGCAATGAAACGGCCATCATAGCTATAATCATTGGTTGGCCAATACCATGCCCCTGATTCTGCTTCTGCTCGAGTAATATTTTTCGCTTCATCTTCAGGCAATGGAATAACATCTTGTAGAATATTATCAATTCTAAACTTAGCTTCTTTCGGAATGTTATTGTATGCCGTTGGCACTATTTCAGTTTTAATTTTGTAAAGCGATAATGCCGTTCTCAAATCGTTAAGCTTTCCTTGTGAATCACTAAAGCCAAAACGAATGGATGATAATTTATCAGTGCTTGGATAAATATAAGCCTCATCTTGTACTGATTTTGGATATAACGTAATCATACTCGCAAGATCTTCGTTACTACCTTTACGTGACTCTAATGCATAACCTTTAAATACAGTTAAAGAGGAAGTAGATGCTGACGTTTGAGAAGCATTGTCAGCAGCGGTTGACGGCCCACTAATAACGCCGGCTTGTAATTCATCTGCTTTTAATGCTTTTGGTTTGGCATCATATTGTAATCCTTTAAAATTCTCTGCTGTTTTAAATAGCCACTCACCATTTATATTGGTGTTTCTTTCCTTTAATTCTTGATAAACCGCTTCTTGATTTTCTACCGGACATGGCGCGACAAAATCAGCGCGATGCATTTCACCACGTCGCATATCAACAAATCGAGAATCACCTTTTCCTGCATTACGCGTGTCTGTTGGCTCTAATTCAATGCCTAAAGGTAGGGTTTGTTTGTCAACTTTCATGACATGATTACCCGCCTTAACACCGAACATTGAATACTGGCCGTTTTCATCAGTGATAACATAATCACCCGTTTCTAAATATATTTTCACTCCACCAATAGGCCACATTTGATTTTTCATGATGTCGTTACACTGTGCATCAACAAAAACTTTACCGAAAATAATGCCTCTATCTGACATCACGCCAGTTTGTGTTACCTTAACTTGGTATTTATCAATATTAGAAGTAATACGGGAATCAGTCGTACCACCAAAGGTCGCTGCATTGACATAAACAGAGTTGATACCATCTGAATCTATAGCACCAGCTGTTAGTTGCAGAACATAGGTTAATTTATAGCTACCATTTTCAGGTGGCTGTGTACTACCACTTAATGTTCCAATATCAAAACGGTAAGTGTAAGTATCAATTCGAACCGGATCTTTATAAGGTTGATCATTTAATCGAGTACTGCCTTCCATATATTTAAAGCCATATGGCATTGAATCAAAAACTTGTGCATCAAATAATTGACTGTCTGGCAGGTTATTTTTAATGGTTACTGAATATTTAACGAAACTACCAATTTCTGCGTTATCTTTATCAGCATCTTTTTGAATCGTTAATCTACGATCTAAGCTTTTGGGATCCAAAGGTATATCAAACGTTTCAACTCTATCCCTAACCGTAATTGGGAATAGACCTGAATTTTCAATATCATCATTACCATATGGGCCATATGACATCGGGGTAACGTTGTGAATATTAAAATTTGCTAATGTTGTATAAGCAGATGGCCACACATGCGTTTGTGGTGGCTCAACCGAAATATAATATTGATTACCATCAATAGGGGCTAATTTAGGAAATAATACTCGACCATCAACATCAGACATCACTTCAGCAACAGGAGTGAGACCATCAACATTTGGAACTCGTACTTTTGCTGTTGGTGCTACATTATTTTCTGTTTGATAAAACTTCACTATCGCATTTTCTACACCGTTAAAATTAGTCGCATCAAATACTACAAATTGAGGACTTATGTACGCTAAATCAGTCAAAATGATTCGGTTATTATTATTAGGATCAAAGACTTCAATCACTAATTCATCATTTGGATTTGACTGAATTTCACAGTCTACGGCAGTTGAACCATTAAGACCAAAACCTGTAAAGTTAATTGTTCCATCAATATTCGATAACAATTCTGTACGAGTAATTTCACCTGTACGCCATGGAATAGCAATATCTTCTAAACAGTGATTACCCCCAGGGCGAATATAATTATCTTTTGGTGATACCGCATGCACAGGAATAACACTTCTGAAAATACCAGTGTTAGGCCCTGTTTCAGCAAAAATCCAATAAAAAGAATCACCTTCCGTTGAACGTAATGTCACGGGGTAATTAGAAGAACTTGGGCCAATAATATCAATCGTTGACGCATGTTCATTACCTTGAGGAAGGATAATTTGAGCATGAATACCATCAAATTTTGAATCAAACCCAGTTGAACTTGAATGATAATAAAAGTTTGTTGGAATAAAATGCTTATGCTCACTGTATAAAATAGTAAAGTCACTATTTGGGTCTAATACAGTATCGTCAATAAGTTCGAAATCAATTAAATTATCTTCTTCTTTACCTACTAACGTATTACATATTTCACCACTTCTAGAGATATTTTCAGCTGTTGACGATAAGTTAACTTCTGCTTCACTGTATATTTTAAATGGTACGGTTCCACGTACATCATTAACTTGTGCATAATAAGTAAAATGTCCTGATGTATTTGGCTTCATATAATCAGGTTTAACTAAAAAACCCACCTTTTCTACATTACCTGATCCATCCCAAGAGCTATATTCATACCAATCTAAATTATGGTCATCTTGTTCAAAAATAAAATTATTATTAATTCCGACTAATACCACACCGCCATCAAAATTGTATTCAGGAGAAATTAAGGTTATTGGTGAATGATCTTTAGCAGGCTGGCCATTAATCACTTTATCTTGTAATAAAGAAATATTAGCAGGAAGCTTTACTGAAATTAACACACCAGTATGGCTAACTTTCACTTGTGAGCCTGCTGCTTCTGATTGAACAAAAATATTATACGGCAGTGCTGCCGATTCAGGCTTGGTGCGACCAACACTGGTATAATTAACTCTAAAGTCAATTTCAGAAAGTGATGTCACTTGTTGCTGACAAATAGGTGAATTTTCAATCGTTAGATTAACGATTGGTCCATTAATAACGGTAAGTTTAGTCGAACTGGTTTTTTCAACTGAAGGTTCATTGATTGATATAACAACAGTATCAATATCATAGAAGTCGTTGTTTTTATCTGTTGTTGGAAGCTCGACAGTATAAACAATATTAATAGATTCACCCGGCTTTAACTGGCCAGAAATATATTCTCCATCACTATTTTTATTAAGCTCTGGCTCGCCAGGATCATGAATACCATTGCCATTAGTGTCAAAATATATTTTTATCTTATCTGCATTTGGTGATGTAAGATCCCCATTATCATCAGTTAGATTATTAACATTAATAATATAGCTATCTTTAATATTACCAGTATTAGTTACTGTGTGAGGAATACTAACAATAGAACCAGGTGGAACATTTTTTTCTGTCTTATTATCGCCAGATGTATTAGGTGATAATGAAACATCATATACCTTTTCAACTTTAATATGGGATATATTCGAAAGCACTCGAATATTCTCACCCGTCGTTGAGTCAAAATAAGTCATGATGGCCTGATTCATTATTTTTGTACCAGCATTAGTTAACCCAAAAACTGTTGAACTCACACTTAATAATATAAAAACAATGAGGTACTTCATTTTAGTTATTACATCTAAGAGGGCCATAAGCACTCTCCAAAGGCTAGTAATTCAAAGATATGGATATAGGCTTATTGAACTTACTTGATTTAATTATTTTCAAATATATTTAAAATAAGCTCAATAAGCCCCCCTACAAGGTAGGGAGGACTAGGTTATATTTGCTATTAATCAATCTTCACTACAAAGTTACCGACAGCCTTATCACCAGGAACAAGTGTTCCTACAGTAAAGGTAACTGAATTACCACTTACCGCACCAGTAACGTCAGTACCAGTAGTACCATCAGGGTTACATAAAGGACCTAAATCATCGGCCTCTAAAGGATATGTTGCATCAGCAAGTGCTACAACAGTGCCTGAATCTGTCGTATTACGACAACTTACTAAGCTACCACCCGCTTCGAATTGAGAGTACTCAGTTAATTGGTCTGTAATAACAGTATTGAGAGCATTTGATGTACCTTCATTGACTGCAATCAATTTCCAAACAACACACTGTCCAGGTTCAACATTCGTTGTTTGCTCTTTTAAGAAGGTCTTATCAGTATCAGCAACACCATCACAATCAGTATCTAAATCAGCATACTTATAAAGACGGACCTGACCTTTAACAACCTCAGAGTTATCTTGACCTTGAGCAGTCACTGTTGGATCTGTTGTTGATACAGCAGTAATTGTTGTTAGGTTATTTGTACCAGAAGTTGCATCTGTTGGTGCAAATACAGTGACTTCCATTGGAATGGTTTCACCAGGCTCTAACGTTAATGTTGGAACTGTATCTGAGCCGTCTGTTGCATCACACGCTACTTCTACACTTACACTAGAACCATCCGCTTGCTGCACAATAATTGGCGTCGTTACAGGATCATCACATAAGTTACCAACTTCAGTATCAGGCACACCATCACCATCAGTATCAACAGTAATTGTATTATTAAATCCAGTCATATTATTGCCTGAACTTAAATCAACGGTTTCAGTTGTATTACCATTGTTACCTAACGTGTGGTCATAAGTAACACTACCACCTGGTTCGATTTGGTTGCTTAATGATGCAGGCGTAATATCAATACTTGCATCAGTTGCGACATCAAATGCTTCAACCTTACGGTTAGATGCATTAGATGCGTCTGATGTAGCAACAAGTGAAATGATATAGTCCATATCACCATCACTATTAGCATCAATCGCTGCCGTTTGATCGCTATCAGCTAAAGCTTGAGTTGGATCTGATGGAATTGTAATTTCAGCATTGACCCATAATACAGCGCCAGCAGGAATGGTTGGTGTCGATGTAATAACATTGCCTGTTGCAGCAATATCTACCGTACCATCTGCATCAGTATCAATACCATTATGCTTGAATACTACAGTCCAGCCCGTTGGTAATGCTGTTTCCCAACTTGCGCCGTTATAACTACCTTCAGCACTTAATAGGAATGAATCTGAACTACCGCCTTCATTAGCAATATAAATAGGAGCTATAACTGTTGAACCTAAAGGCTCATCATTAAAGACCGTTGCTACATCTGCGCTAGTAAGAACGCCACCCGCAAGAAGCACAGGATCGACATCTACAGCAGGATCAATAGTAGTAATTGCGGTGTTTGCAATATCAACAGTAGGACCTGTAATATTACCTAAACGCTCAGTTTTACTGTCCGTTTGAGTGGCGTCATTGAAAGAAGTTGCCGTTGTTGTTGCTTCAAATGGTGTTGGAGAATCAGCAGCATCTGATGGCAGATTGGCAACGACACGGAACAATGTCTCGTTACAATTGACAGTAATACCATCAATAGTCACAGCGGCATCGATACATGTTGAAGGATCAACAGGACCACTATCAGGTGTTACATTACCATTAGTATCAACAAGTTGCGCTGTACCGTCAGCATTCCAATATTCAAATGTTGTTCCTGTTGGGAAGCTAACATTTGCAGTCGAAAGATCAAAGCTATCGGTAGTATTACCGTTATTAATGATCTTATTATAGAAGAATACTTCACTACCAGCAGCAGCTGAATCTACTGTCTGAATATTATCATCAGTACCATCAGAGTCACCACCACCTGATGTTCCTGTTTCAGTACCAGTATCGGTAATACCTACACCAGTAGTCGTCGTTGTAGTCGTTGTAGTTGGGTTTGATGGATCGGGACCTGCAGTTGTAGGATCTGGATCATTACACTCACCAGCATCATCGTAGTCACCATCACCATTAAGATCTGAACATGAATAAGCAACGTTACCTATTTCGGTGTCGCCCATCATTGTTTCAGGAGAATATGCTACATAAAAAGTCATGGAGATAGTTGTATTTGACGCTAATTGATCATCAACAGCATATACGCCAGGTACTGCGGTATCGGTTGTATTACCGTTACTGTTAAGATCTAAGCCACCATCAATTTGATTTTCAGCGGTATCATTAGTACCATCTTGGTCTAAATCAACTCCATGTGTAGATTCATCAACTAAATTAGCTGCAAAATCAATCGGTGTATCACCATTAACAGTTAACAAACCACTGCTTGATGCATCATATAACCCACCCGTACTACTCGCGACATATACTGTTCCTTCAGGAATACCATCAAAGATAACCACATCTTTAGCGTCTGTATTACCTGTATTAGAAACGGTTACTGTGTAACGAATTAAACTTAACTCTCGGTTTGTACCACCATCACCATCTAAATCAATACCTAATGCGGTTTCCGTACCAACATTCTCTAAGTGCGTCGCTGATTTGGTAATATTAACCACAGCATCGTTAGTCACTGTAATTAATGATGCGTTAGTATCAGGTAAGGCATCATTGTTATCACCAATATCAGTGACAGAGCCATCAATAGGAGCAAGTGTACCATCATGAGCTTCTGCTTCTAATGTCACACCAAGTGTATCGCCAGGAACGGCTGTTGTAGGCACTGCTGCTGCAAGCATTAAGTTCATTTGCTCACCAGCATTTAGAGTAACAGTATCACCAGAAGTAAATTCGGTTTCACCCGCATCTGGTTGACCATTATTATTTTCATCATTGAAGAGCTTCAATGTGGTAGCATCAATCGTATCCGTTCCTCGCGTATCAGTTCCTGGAAGATTCTGCGCAAATGTTAATGTATAAGTATCAGCACCATTACCTGTATTGGTTAATACATGAGGTAAATATACAGTTTGACCAGGAGAGCCTGTAGTATTGAGATCCTGCTCAATCGTTGCACTATAAATCTGAGCTACAGTTACAACCGCTTCATTCGATGTCGCGGTATAGCTATTTCCAGATTCATCTTCATAGGTTACTGTTGCTAAGTTTTTAATATCAGTTCCGGCGGCAGTAGCTGCAAGGGCTTGGCTAGATAGTAAACCTGCACCTACCGTTATGAGTCCCGCCGCAACCCATACACTTATAGGTTTTAAATGCGTATTCATAAAGTGGTTACCTTTTAAGGTCATTAGTTTAATTACGATGTGTATAAATACCCTTGCAAAAACGCAGGGCGGTACATTTACTTAACGTTTATTTAACTTCGATGCGATAAGCAAAAACTTGTTTTTCCTTAGCATTAATAGGTGTTAATGGTATCCAGCGAACTGCGGTATATTTTTCAGGTGGAATAATAACCTCAACTTTTTTTCCATCTTTCATTATTTCGCGTTTCACTGGCTCTTCTTCAAATGTTTTACCTCCATCAATACTAACTAAAAAATTCGATTTGATTTTTGTGTTACTTGTATTGGCAATATAAAAAGTATTTTCAGGAATAGGTCCTGTAATAATTAAGCCATTCAAAGGCTTTTCGCTATTATTTGTGTAAGTTAACTTATATTCGATTTTATCTTTTGGTACGGCTTTCTCTGCTTTTACTAATTTTTCCTCTCCTTTATCATTTACTTCAACTATATATGCATCCATTTTACTTACTAGTAAGTTATCATCTTCCGCATAAACAGAAAAAGACATCATCAAACAGCCAATCACTATCAATAATAAATTTTTCATATTACACCTCATCCTTTATGATCCATGAAATATATATAATGCGATAAGCATGCCAATAATAAATATTTTCACATCATTAAAAAACAATGAGTTAATCACATACATTTATTTAAAAAGCAAAATAGAAAATTAATTATAATTTTGCGAATCATTATTTAAATGCGAAATAAAAATTAAAAATATAAAGTTATAACTATCAAACCATAAGATAATTTTTTAAAAGGTAGAACATTTTACATAGCGTGTATTATAAAAATAACAACTTAATTTAAAATAAATCCAACATCAATTTTTTACGTAAAAACGATTATTAAATATCAATTTTTTTGATAATTTTATTGATTAATGTCTTAATTAAATAACAACTGTTTTATATTTAACACATACTACATTTATCAATGTAAAAAAGAACCATGTCGATATTTTATCGTATGGTTCTTTCCTAAAATATTAGCCAATGATGATATTATTTTATTTTTATTAAATAAACAGCGGTTCCTTGATCTCCTGGAGCTAAAGCGCCCGTCATATTCCAGCGCACCTCCCCTTCATAATCTACAATATTTGCCCCATTAGTAGTAACAGGTATACAAGTGAGTGACGTTGGCACATTACCCGAGGTACAATCTATTGCTTGAGAGAGCCCCGTATAACTTGGCGTACTATCAAAAATACTTAATTCAGTTAGATCACCATCTCCAACGTTAGTAAAGGTTATAACGTATTCCAATATATCCCCAGGGCGGCCATTATTACTCACTCCAACAGCCGTTCCTTGAGTAATATTTCGTACCGTTTTCTCCAGCTTTAACTCACCGGCACCACGGAACGTCGCTCTGATGGTATCTTTATCTAACACTTGACGCGTAATACTGTGTCCTGTTCCAACACTATCACTAAAGATCATATCTGCTGCTATATCGTAATGATATTGGGCATTAAGTGGCGCATTCGCTGGCACAAACACTTTACTGAGTAAACATACTGCTGTATTACCATTTACTACTGTCGGATTAATAACTTGAGCATCCGCACCATCTATTATTCCATTACAATTATTATCTAAATAAAGAATGGTACTCCAACCGTCATTTGCTGGAGCAACCTCTGGATTTATAATGGAAAAGTTCACACTTCCCGAGGTTGCAGCTGTAAACTTATGTGGGAATAATACTGCCTTTCCGGGTTCAACTTCACTGAAATTATCAGGCTCCATTCTTGGCTCACGTACCTTACCAAAATCAAGACTACTGATATCATCCCCCGCACTGGCGTTAACAGCCATCTGACTATCAATCACACTGATACTGGTCACTTGTGGGATAGCAGTGACATTAGCTTCACTGATATCAATCCAATCTGCTTGTTTAATCACATCTAGTAGTAAGTTTTTACCTGAGAAATCCACCCCAAGAATAAATTTATAGCTACCATCACCCGATGTAGTGTCCGTAGCTATCACATCACCCGTCGTCACTCCCGTAACACCAGCATCATTAAACGTTACGGTAACAGTAAAGTTACCTAAACCTATTTCAGTGCCGTCTTGAATACCATCATGTGCTGCTATTGCGCCACCATTATCTTCAAACACCACACCACTTAAAACAATACGATTAAGCAATTCAAATAAATGATCTTCAACTTCACCATCAACGGCTGCACCATCAAACGTATTACAACTGTTAGCAACTGAGCATAAACGTACTCGCATCACAGTATTGCCATTAAACCCTTCTGCACTAGCGGCATCTAACGTTATTGCTATATTATTATTTCCTGCTGTAACAACTTGATCGTTAATTAATAATTCATTGCTATCAGCAAAATCACCGTCATTATTTAAATCGACCCAAATACTGACAAACCCATTACCCACTACTTGAATCGGTAATGTGGTGCTGGTTTCTACAATAATTTGAGCGGGAATATTCAGATCTTCATCATCCTGACCATGGGTATCATCACCCGTTGCATCGGCACTGATCCACTGTGTAAATTCAGGATCCCAACGAGAGCCAAGCGCTAAATCTGCCACGCCATCTAATGCCGTATCTAAATAAGCATGGCTGGCTTGGCCATATGTTGTAGCTGCATCACCATAATCGGTCGAATCATAACAACCAGCACCATCATTACCTTGCAAACTACTATTATTTGACGCTACAACAAACTCTATTTCAGCGGTTATTACATTGATGCGATAGACTACAGCACGCTCATTTAAGTCAATAATCCCATCTTGATTTGAGTCATGATTTCCGCCATTAGTCATGGCATACAAATTAATAGAGTTATCCATAATCAATGCCCCCGCTTGTAATTTCCCATTCGAATCCACAGTCGGTTTACCACTAAGATAAATCAAATCCTGACTGATAATACTGCCGGTATTAAGATCAACCTGATATAACTTCTCACCTCGTAAATCAACAAGATAGGCTTGTCCATTTTGACTACTTATGGCCAAATCTGCACCTACATCAATAACAACACCAGTAAAGGAGTCATTCATGGCACTAATATCTAATGGAATAACGGTAAATGTTTGGCTATTAAGATCAATCTTAAACATGGAATTCCATCCCGTTCGCCAAGCGATAAGATAATTACCATCCGTCGTAACATCACCAGCGGTTGAAGCGGTAAAATTAAAGGTTGTCGATGAATAACCAATATTTCGTAATGCATCACCAGCATTAAATGAAAAGGTTTCACCATCACTAAGACGGCTCACTGACGCAGCATTTTCTGCTCGCATTTCACCCAAATCAATAAAGCTAGTACCCGTTTTATCGGTCACAAACAAGTGATGATTACGATTGGCTGAGGTCATATCGGTAAAGGTGCCGTAAATCAAGCCATTAACTCGATTAAAACCAATAGCATTTATATTATTAATATTGTTTTGATTCGTAATCGAAATGGGATCTACAATATTAGAAAAAATAATAGGATCAGACGTTGCATCCAATGACGTATAGGCATAATCACTACTACTCACCGGCTTAATTGTCTGTAAAATTAAATCACATTGATTATTTCCCACCAGATCTGATATCAACACCCGATAATCTTCGACTTCACCGTCATTCGCTAAGCCTACGGGGCTATCACAACCGACATCACTGCATAAGCGAACCCGTAAATAACTGTAACCAACAATAGCACTCGCTGGTATCGGTACACTAAAACTGTTATTACCTATTAATGCTGAAGCTTCAATAATGATTTGTTCGCCTGTATCATCCCAATCCCCATCAAGATTAAAATCAAGCCATGCATATAAACGTTGTCCAGTACTGGTGCGCGCCGCATCTTCAACAACATTCACAGTAATATCAAGGCTTTCACCTTTCGTCGCAGATAAAACAAGTGAAACACCATCTTCATCATCAAAGTTATCGTCATCATCAGCAGTCGCACCTATATTTTGCAGATCACCTAAATCAGCATCCCACAAATTACCCATGCGTAAATCGATAAAGCCATTGTCATCACTATCTACCTGCACATGCGCCGCACCATCATTTTCATAAGTCGTGGTGTAGTTATTTATTCCAGTACCAACCGTTGTATCAGGCGCGTCACCTAAATCACTCCCTAATACATTGGGCGCTTTAGTAAAACACCCTTTTTGAAGGTTATAACCGTCCCCAGTACTGCCCGTAAAACCAAACCGCACCATGTTATTACCAATATCATTACGAATATTACGAGTGAATTGACTAACCATGATGCCATCAAGATAATAAGTAAATTGATTGGTCGTTGGGTCCCATTCAAATTGCGCAATATGATAGCGTCCATCTTCTAATTCGCCCCCAGCAACAGACGTGGCAGGAACAAGGGTATTAGCAGCATCAGGGGTATACACATCACCATTGAGATAAACAGCCGTATGATCTATATATTGCCCGCCAATAGCATCATCAGTTGCGCCAATAAAAGTATTATCAAAGGTATCAAACTCAAATACGACAGATGGCGAAACAGGGGTTGCACCAAAAATATCACCAACTCCTAATCCACCACCAAAGGCACCAAAAGCATTCAGATCTCGTGAATCCGCAGATAGCACAAACGTCATGCCATCAGCACCACTCTCAATTCCATTGGGACATCCGGTATTACAGGCTCTATCGCCTAAATATACGGCTAATTCGGCATACATAGGTTGGTTCAAGTCAATATATTCATAGCTCCATAAATACCCTTGTTGATTAGTGGTATTAGGAGTTACAACATATTCACCATTTGCGGCCAAATAAGCATCGCCGCCTTCAAATACAACGGGGGCTTCACAAATATTAGGTTGTACTGTATTAGAAATAATAGGGGTTACTATGTCGGTATCATCTTCACCATTACCAAAACCATTATTGGGGATTGAATCATTATCGTTGATACTGGTTTCTATAATTTCGGCATTGATTGCAGGTGCCGTAAGTGACTGAGGAGCTAAACGAATAACAGCATAATCATCAAACCCTAACCCTATAGCACCGAGTTCTAACTCTCCTGTTAATGGATCATAGGTGGTGATTTCCGTAACACCATCACCGGCATAAGCTTTAACAAAGCTGTACCCAACTGGAATAGGAAGCGTTACTTTAGTATTAAGTGCTACCGTTGCCCCCATGTTTTCAACACTAACAACAACGTTAAAGGGAATACCTAAAGTTACATTTACACTAGGATCCATCGCTAACATTAATGCCAAATCCCCCGGTGGCTTTAATGAAATTAAATGATCTTCAACTTCACCATCACCTGAACTTCCAGTTGGACTATCACACGTTTCCGTACTTGAACAAATACGTAAACGAACATAGGTATCCATAATTTCAACATCAGCTGGCACGGTAAAGTTAAGCGTACTGTTACCCGAAGCAGCCACAGCAACCGTTGCAGTTTCATCTGCATCAAAGACACCGTTTACGTCAAAATCAATCCAGCCATAAAGGTTATCACTGCCTGATGTAACCACAGGAACCGTCAAAGACAAACTATCCCCACCGACTAAAATAGAGGGGATATTCGGTTGAATAAACCCATCTTCATCATCAGGTGTTACCCCATTAGTATCATCACCATCAGCGGTAACTGTCGGTTGGCCATCATTTTCATTATCCGGATTATTTACCCCTAAATAAGGCGTTGAAGCTTCAGTCATATGACGAGGACCGCTATCAACTAATTCTGTCGCATAACCATTAACAGTTGGGGCATCAGCCCAATCTAGAGGTACTGGTGCATAACGACAACGCGCACCATCATTACCAGCAGCTGATGCATTCGTTTGAGAAAATAACGTCGCCGTATAGCTACCTGCTGGTTTTGAGCCATTCAATACATCAACACGATAGATTCGGCCGGGATTTGGATTTTCTGAAATATAGAAATACCCTTGATCATCAAAATACATCGCACCATATGGTCCATTAGCGATTCCAGGTAATACGCCCAATGAAGTACGAGCACCTGTCGTAGGATCAAATCGATATAGTGTTCGTGAATTATTGCTTGGAACAGAATAAATAAAACCATCAACCGGATTAAACGCAATATCAGCATAATTTAAACTCGTCGTCGGTAAGGTTCCAACTTGAGTTAAATAAGTTTCACTGTTTGGATTGGTATCAAATAAATAGAAATTACCGCCATTATGCGCATATAAAATACCGTTATCATCAATGTCACCATTATTAGCAGCACTTGGCATGGTTGAATTAGAGAGGGGTAATGAATAAGTATTATAAGCACTGTCAAATAAGTTAAGCGTGTTTGTTCCCTGTATTCCGGCCAATGTATTTGTCACCATAGAATAACCCACAGCACTACCTGCATTCACAGGGGAAACAAGGGCAGTCACTTCTCCTGTTGCTAAATTAATAGCATTTAGAATAGTCGAACCAGAACCATTGCCTTGGGTCAAATAAGCAGGGGTAGAACAAATATCAAAGGAGTTAATAACAAAATCGGCAAAGTTTATATCAGTTAAAGCGCCACCTATTGCTGTAACTGTCTTAATATTGGCACTGCTCGATTGATATGTGGCAGGATCCCCTATAGTACCGCCAGCATAACTACCTGTATTGATATCTAATATAGGCGCTGTTGGAGGACAAGTTGGAGACGCAATATTGGTTTCATTAATAGCTTCATAAACTTTATAGGTTCCCGTAGCCCCAACAGTCAGAGTATATGCTCCCGTTGTTGCATCTGCCGTCGTTGCATAACATAGGCCTGTCGAGGGGTTGTAGGCAACGATCGGAACTCCAATACCTAACCCAGTTTCGGTTCCATCTTTAATACCATTGGTTGCCGTACCACCACCATTGCCATCATCATTAAATACAAAGCCTGAGATTTGTTGTGCGACAACGGTAATAAGATAATCTTCTACCTCACCATCATCTGCAAGCCCTATAGATGAATTACAATCAACATCAGAACAAACTCGAACACGTAAATAAGTATTACCAAGTATTGCATTTATCGGCACAGCTATCGTATAACTTTGAGTAGAACTCATCGCTGCTATATCTGAAATAACCTGTTCATCACTATCAAGCCAATCACCGTCTTGATTCCAATCAGCCCATGCATATAATCGCAAGCCGGTTAACGTTGATTCAGGATCTTTTGTTATTGTTATTGAAAGATCACTATTACCACCACGAACAAAGCTATTAACCCAACTGACACCATCTTCATCATCACTGTCTAATATATCATCTGCATTTGCCGCGATATTTTGTAATGTCCCGTCATCACTATCCCATAACGTACCTAATACAATATCATTTTGATTATCCGTATCAGTATCATTAAAAGCATGACCTGCACCACCATCATCATATAATGTTTGATAATCACCTGTAGTGGTTCCAGTAGATGTATCTGGCGCATCACCTAAATCATACTCATTCGCTTGAAATATCGCGCCACCTAATGTACTAAACAACAAACGCACTGAGTGCATAGATGCATCATTTACAACACCTAATCCCCACTCCACCCCAATACCATTATCGGTACCGGGATTAGTATTTAAAGTGTTATCGAGTAAAAATGGCGCAGTATTTAAATTAGATCCAAGCATGGTAGAATAAGGGCCTGAGAAATAACGATCCCAAGACTTATCTAATTCCATATATCCCATAAATTGATCAGTCGCAGTATAATTTTTAGTTACACCGACTAATGAATATGGCCCTGTATCTGGTTGATAATTTGCTGAATTATATGGAATCGCAAATGCAGCGCCTGCATCACCACCATTTAAATAGGTATCGAACCCTTGTGATAAACCAATACTAGAATTATTTGAACCATCTGCTGAGTCAATACAATATTGTTGATCGAAAAATTCATCGCCATTGATGTAAGTAATTTTCGTCACAATACGAATATCACTATTATCAAACAGGTTATTACCATTACGATCCCAATAGCGTGATGACCATATAATATAAGGATCTGCCGTTGCCCCACTACCCGTTACATTACTAATTAGATAGTCTTTATAATTACAATATTCTCCGCTACTACCGTCATTGACATGCATAAAAGGAAATGTCCCACCACATGAATAAGACGTGTATTGATATGATTGACGACCACCATTGTATCCAACCCCATTACCACCTGATGCAATATGATCAATTCGAAGTGGCGTACCATTGATAGTGACAAATTCTGTAGCCGTTTTGGATGTTGCTCCCGCTAAACCTGAAACATCACAACTGGCAACAACATCACGAAATTCGACATCACCATAACCTATTACATCATTGTCTAAATCGAGGAAATTATCAGTTTGAGTATTATCGAAGATACCATTAACATCCAAATAATCATCAGCTGATTCTAAATTGCTATGCAAACCATTAACACCAACACTCCCCAATAACGTTAATCCAGCTTCGGTAGTGTCATTGCCGCCTTCGTTATCTGAATTTAAATCTCTAAAATCTGGCTCATCCATACCATCAGTATTTACTGGCGTTAAACCACCAAGATAAGCACTATTAACACCGTTATTTGCCGTATAAGTTGCAACACTATCAGTATTAGGGGCCAAATAGCCCACCGTAGTTTGTGCTTCAATATTATCAGGAATACCGTCGCCATCAGTGTCCAAATCGATATGATTATAAATACCGTCATTATCAACATCATCAGACACGCAAGTCGTGCGTAATTTAATCGGAGAGCTGTTTGATTGTGAGGTCGAATTTGAATAAGTAAATGTTATGCTAGAAACAAAATCACTAGACATAATAGACCATTGAGAATTAGCAGCAGGAATGTGTCCGCCTGTTGCTAAGGGTTGGAAACTAACAGAGCTTGTATTATTACCAACAACGTTTTGTAATTCTGGTGAAGTCCCACCTAATCTTGCATGGGTAATAGCGGGATTATAGACCGATAAAGTCGCGCCAGTAACACTAACTGACCATTCATCCGAACTATCAAACCAATAAAAACCATCTGATTGAGATAGAGTTAACTTAACTGGATCAGCAAAAGTAATGGTATAAACCATCTGTTCACCAACCCCTCCCGCCACAGATAATCTTATTTGCCCTGTATTTGTTCCTTCTGGTGAGTCTGCACTCGTACCGCTTAAAACACCATCAAATATTGTTGTTGACAGTGGCATATTTGATTCATCTGGTGAGCCCGCTGTAATACCTGATAAATCAAGAGGTACATCAACCTCACACACTATTTCATCAGTATCTAAAATACCGTCATTGTCATCATCAATATCAATTGCATCATCAACTCCATCACCATCGGTATCGGCTAAAATAGCTGAATAATCAAAATACCAAGATAATGGTGTAAACACAGTTTTTTGATGGCCAAACGCCATTTCTAGATCCCAATCACCACCTTGGTTGCTATGCCCTGTTTTATCAATAGATGCTCGTACAGAAATCTTTGATAATTGAGAAAATTTTGATAATAATTTTTCCCCTTTTTCATCCTTTGCTAAATCACACCCTAAGAAATTAATAACACCATCAGAACCTAATAATGAGCCTATTTTTATTATCTCACTTTTATATTTTTCGATATTTTCTAATGTAATAATATCTCGACCAAATTTAATTTTTCCAGCCGTCCCATGAGCCCATAAATCAACAATCTTTGATTGTGGTTGTTGTTCTAATTGAAAAATAAAATCAGATATATCTTTAATTTTTGAATACTGTAACGAATGCTTACTAAAGAAATCATTCGATATCAATTCTTGATCAATAATAACCATTTTTACGGGCAATTGATTATTATTGTTTTTAAATAAAAAGTAACCCAAGATCAATTGTATTATAAACAAAAAATATATAGACTTTTTCATGTCACTTATCCATCAATGAACATAAGATGTCTATTGCATAAATAACGCCAACTTAACTAACGTATATAAAATAACTGTATTCCTTTTTCCAGATACTAATTATTAATAATGATTATTTAAAATTATATTGCAAAATAAAACTAAGCAAATATATTTCTTTTATTGAATCGCAATATGATAAATGACAGAACCTTGAATGCCTGGAGCTAAAAAGCCTGTCATTTCCCAGCGTACTTCACCTTCATAACCCGCAGCATTTATTCCATTCGCAGTAACAGTTGCACAAGTGAGCAACGTTGGGACGCTACCCGATGTACAATCTATTGCTTGAGATAATTCGGTATAACTCGGTGTACTATCAAAAATACTCACTTCAGTTAAATCGCCATTCCCTACGTTAGTGAAGGTTATAATGTATTCCAATATATCCCCAGGGCGGCCATTATTACTCACTCCAACAGCGGTACCTTGAGTAATATTACGCACACTCTTTTCAAGCTTTAACTCACCAGCACCACGGAACGTTGCTCTGACGGTGTCTTTATCTAACACTTGTCGCGTAATACCGTGTCCTGTTCCCGCACTATCACTAAAGATCATATCTGCTGCTATATCATAATGATATTGGGCATTAAGTGGCGCATTCGCTGGCACAAACACTTTGCTGAGTAAGCAAACCGTACTATTACCATTAACAGCAACCGGATTAATTATTTGTGCATCAGCACTATCGATTTCGCCATTACAATTATTATCGAAATACAGTACAGTATTCCAGCTGTCATTTACTGGAGCAACCTCTGGATTTATAATGGAAAAGTTCACACTCCCCGAGGTTGCAGCAGTAAACTTATGTGGGAATAATACTGCCTTTCCGGGTTCAACTTCACTGAAATTATCAGGTTCCATTCTTGGCTCACGTACCTTACCAAAATCAAGACCACTGATATCATCCCCCGCACTGGCGTTAATGGTCATCTGGCTATCAATCACACTGTTACTCGTCACTTGTGAAATAGCGGTAACATTGGCCTCGCTAATATCTATCCAATCCGCTTGTTTAATTACATCAAGTAGTAAATTTTTACCTGAAAAATCAACACCCAGAATAAATTTATAGCTACCATCCCCCGACGTAACATCTGTAGCTATCACATCCCCCGTTGTTACCCCTGTTACACCCGTGTCATTAAAGGTAACGGTGACGGTAAAGTTACCTAAGCCAATTTCAGTGCCGTCTTGAATACCATCGTGCGCTGCTATTGCACCACCAACACCATTGTCTTCAAACACCACACCACTTAAAACAATCCGATTGAGCAATTCAAATAAATGATCTTCGACTTCACCGTCAGCGGCGGCACCATCAAATGTATTACAACTGTTGGCCGCTGAACATAAACGCACTCGCATTACAGTGTTACCGTTAAACCCTTCAGCGCTGGCGGCATCTAACGTTATTGCTATATTATTATTTCCAGCTGTAACCGCTTGATCGTTAATTAATAATTCATTGCTATCAGCAAAATCACCGTCATTATTTAAATCAACCCAAATGCTCACAAACCCATTGCCCACCACTTGAATCGGTAATGTAGTACTGGTCTCTACAATAATTTGGGCGGGAATATTCAAATCTTCATCATTCTGACCATGAGTATCATCTCCCGATGCATCAGCGCTTACCCATTGCGCAAATTCAGGGTCCCAGCGAGAACCAAGGGATAAATCTGCCGCTCCATCTAATGCTACATCTAAATAAGCATGACTGGCTTGACCATAACTGACAGCAGCATCACCATAGTCAGTTGAATCATAACAACCAGCACCATCATTACCTTGCAAACTGCCCTCATTTGATGCTGTAAAATATTCAACTTCTTGGGTCATCACGTTAATACGATAAACGACAGCACGCTCATTTAAATCAATGGTACCGTCTTGGTTGGCATCATGATTACCGCCATTCGTCATCGCATAGAGACTAATCGCATTATCAATCACCAACGCACCCGCTTGTAATTTACCATTGGTATCTGCCGTTGGCTCTGCACCAAAGTAGGTTAATGGTTGCGCTGTCACTGCCCCTGTCGACACATTAATGCTATAGAGCATATCGCCATTTAAATCGACCGCATACCCCAATCCTGATTGACTGCTTATCGCTAAATCAGCACCTACCTCAATCGCACCACCACCATATGACCCGCCCATGGTGGCAATATCGAGTGGAACAGTTGTAAATGTCTGTGTATTAAGATCAATCTTAACCAAGGAATCCCATGAGGTGCGCCATACAATCAGATAATTACCATCAGCAGTGACATCACCAGCAGTCGGAGCACTCAATACAGTAGAAGTAGAACTATAGCCGCTATGACGCAGTGAATCACCGGCCGCAAAATCAAAACTTTCGCCATCTTGTAAACGACGAATAGTGGTAGCCGATTCTGCTCGAATTTCACCTAAATCAATAAAGCTGGTACCCGTTTTATCTGTCACAAATAAATGATGAATTCGATCAGCTTGTGACATATCGGTAAAGGTACCGTAAACCAACCCATTGACTCGGTTAAACCCTAGTGCATTGATATTATTTACATTGATCTGATTTGTAATAGCAATGGGATTAACAATATCGGTAAACGTGATCGGATCGGCAGTCACATTCAAAGAGTTGTAACTATAATCTGTTGCCGCAACAGGTAAGCGTGTTTGTACAATAAGATCACACTGATTATTTCCAACTAGATCTGATACCAACACACGATAATCTTCGACCTCACCATCATTAGCTAAACCAATAGGGCTATCACAGCCAACATCACTGCACAGACGTACTCTTAGATAGCTGTAACCAACCGTGGCATTCGCAGGAATTGGCACACTAAAACTATTACTACCTATAGATGCTGTAGTTTCTGCAATAATTTGTTCGCCTGCATCATCCCAATCCCCATCTAAATTAAAATCAAGCCATGCATATAACCGTTGTCCGCTACTTGTTCGCGTTGCGTCTTCGACAACATTTATCGTAATATCAAAATTTTCACCTTTCGTGGCCGCTAACACTATTGACACACCATCTTCATCGTCAAAGTTATCATCATCATCAGCAATAGCACCAATATTTTGAAGATTACCTAAATCAGCATCCCACAGGTTACCCATACGTAGATCGATCAATCCATTATCATCACTATCTGCCTGCACATGCGCTGCACCATCATTTTCATAAGTGGTAGTGTAATTACTGGTTCCAGTACCAACCGTGGTATCAGGAGCATCACCGAGGTCACTGCCTAAAACATTAGGCGCTTTAGTGAAACACCCTTTTTGTAGGTTATAACCAGCACCAGTACTTCCCGTAAAGCCAAACCGCACCATGTTATTACCTAGGTCATTACGGATATTTCGTGTAAATTGACCAACCATGACGCCATCGAGGTAATAGGTAAACTGATTGATCGAAGGATCCCATTCAAACTGCGCAATATGATAGCGGCCATCTTCCAGCTCTCCTCCCGCAACAGAGGTTGCAGAAATAAGCGTGTTAGCAGCATCTGGAGTATAGACATCACCATTCAGATAAACGCCTGTATGATCTATATATTGCCCACCCACAGCATCATCTGTCGCCCCTATAAAAGTATTATCAAAGGTATCAAATTCAAACACGACCGATGGTGAAACAGGCGTTGCACCAAAAATATCACCAACTCCTAACCCTCCACCAAAAGCACCAAAGGCATTCAGATCTCGTGTATCGGCAGAGAGTACAAACGTCATACCATCAGCACCACTTTCAATACCAGTAGGACAACCGATATTACAAGTTCTATCTCCGAGATAAACAGCAAGCTCAGCATACATAGGTTGGTTTAAATCAATATACTCATAACTCCATAAATACCCTTGTTGATTGGTGGTGTTAGGAGTCACAATATATTCACCATTCGCAGCTAAATAAGCATCACCACCTTCAAATACTACAGGTGCATCACAAATATTTGGTTGGACTGTATTAGAAATAATAGGCGTGACAACATCAGTATCATCTTCACCATTACCAAACCCATTATTGGGTGTCGAATCAATATCATTAATACTGGTTTCTATAATTTCAGCATGAATAGCAGGGGATGTTAATGATTGTGGTGCCAATCGAATCACAGCATAATCATTAAACCCTAAACCAATAGCACCAAGATCTAATTCTCCGGTTAATGGATCATAGGTGGTAATTTCTGTCACGCCATCACCGGCATACGCTTTCACAAAGCTGTACCCTGTTGGAATCGGAAGTGTTACCCTCGTATTAAGAGCGATTGTCGCTCCCATATTTTCAATACTTACCACGACATTAAATGGGATTCCAAGCGTAACATTAGCACCAGGTTGCATCGCTAGCTTTAACGACAAATCACCCAAAGGTCTTAATGAAAGTAAATGATCTTCTACCTCACCATCGCCACTACTTCCTGTTGGAGTATTACAAATTTCATTACTTGAACAAATTCGTAACCGAACAAAAGTGTCCACCAACTGCACGTCCGTTGGCACATTAAAATCTAATTGCGTATTACCTGACACGGTAACGTTAACGGTCTGTTTTTCATCAGTATCAAAAATACCGTTAGCATCAAAATCTATCCAACCATAAAGATTATCATTACCAGATGTCACGACTGGTACCGTTAGCGATACAGTATCGCCGCTGACAATAATCGAATTTATTGTTGGTTGAGTAAATCCATCTTCATCATCAGGTGTCATTCCATTAGTATCATCACCATCAGCTAACGTTGCTGGTTGACCATCATTTTCATTATCCGGTAAATTCACTCCTAAATATGGCAAACCAACATCAGTTTGGTGTCGAGGTCCATCATTTACTAATTCAGTAAAATAGCCATCAGCTGTTGGTGCATCCGCCCAATCTAAAGGTACAGGAGCATAACGACAACGTGCACCATCATTTCCTGCAGCGGAAGAGTTCGTTTGAGAAAAGAGTGTTGCAGTATAATTACCTGATGCCTTTGAGCCATCTAAAACATCAATACGATAAATTCGTCCAGGAGATGGATTTTCTGAAATATAAAAATAACCTTGATCATCAAAATACATCGCTCCAAATGGTCCAGATGAAATACCAGCAAGAGCTCCTAACGAGGTTCTCGTGCCTGTTGTAGGATTAAAACGGTACAACGTATTACTGGCCGTCGAAACGGCATATATCTGACCATCGATCGGATTAAAGGCGATGTCAGCATAGTTCAAACTTGTCGTCGATAAGATTCCAACTTGAGTTAAATAGGTTTCACTGTTTGGATTGGTATCAAATAAATAGAAATTACCGCCATTATGCGCATAAAGAATACCATTATCATCAATATCACCATTATTTGCTTGGCTTGGCATGGTAGAATTTGATATTGGTAATGAATACACATTATAAGCGTTATCTAAAATTGTTAGGGTATTGGTTCCTTGCACCGCCGCTAATGTATTGGAATGCATCGAATATCCCAACGCTGACCCTTGAGTTACTGAAGGATCAAGTAACGAAACATCTCCAGTTGCTAAATTTACAGCATTTAGCTCGCCAGATTGTGATAGATACGCAGATGTCGAACATGTATCAAACGAATTAACAGCAAAATCACCAAAATCAACGGTTACGACAGAGCCTGAAGACACATTAACTTCCACAACATTTGCCGAACTTGACATATAAGTTACAGGGTCAGCTATTGTTGCATTGATATAAGTGCCTGTTGCTTGGTCTAACGCACCAACTGTTGGTGGACAAGTTGGAGAAACTAAGTCTGTTTCATTCGCGGCTTCATAAACTTTATAGGTGCCAGTTGATGGTACATCAATGGCGTATGCACCCGTTACAGGATCAGATGTTGTTATATAACAAGTGGTTGTTGCCGTATTATAAACAATAATAGGAACCGCAATGCCTAACCCCGTTTCCGTCCCATCTCGTATACCGTTAGTAATAGTACCGCCACCGCTACCATCATCATTAAAAACAAACCCAGAAATAAACGGATTAATAGTAATTGGATGATCTTCTACTTCACCATTGGATACCGAATCATAAGCACGATCATCACTGCCTAAATTATCGACATCGGTTAAAGTATGATTAGTAATTCTCAAACGAATATAACTGTCACCAGCAACTCGCTGTAACCCCGTCCAACTGAGTGATGCCATACCATTTGCTATCGCTGATGTATCATTACAAGCGCTTGAGGTATATTCAGAAACTTCAAAGTCACCATTACTATTAGCATCAACCCAAGCATGAACCGTTGCGCCTAGATCACCACTACCGCTACTAAAATCATTACAGACAATATTAAAACTTAAATCACTGCCTGATAAACTCAATGTTCCCGCTATAGCATCTTCATCATCAGGTACTGTCCCTTTGGTATCATCACCTGAACCATCAAAGCTAGTATCAGTCCCATCACCAAAGGCATCAGATTCACTGTCAGGACCCGTACTTCCTAAATAAATTGTTCCATCAATAGCATGAGATGGTCCATTTGATGCCGCTCGGGTTTTATAATCACCTAGCGTTGTACCCACATTGGCATCAGGTGCATCACCATAGTCACAAGCTAATCCATTAGTTGCAACAACGGTTATTTCACCAAAAATATGTCGCTGAGAAGCGGGATCATTGTTATGCCCAGTATGTGTAAAATAAATACCATTATTCGGGTCAAAGGTTTGATCACCTGTAATAACAGGCGATGTTTCAATGATAGAACCATCATCGTTCATCGTAATAGCTTGCATGGTGACGCTATTATCGCTTTGAACAAACATCTTTAAGCGATAACGTTTATAAGATGTTGTCATAAAACCAGCAGAATTTCCCATCACGGTCACAGGTGATTGGCTATAACTGGCAACAGTGGAATTAGATCCATTCCAAAGAGCATCTACACCTAAATAGACCGCATTATCACCGATCAATATTCCGTTCATATTGGTATGATCAGTAATCCAAAATAGTGCATCTCCATCCCCTGAATTTAGGTTTCTGAGTCGCATTTCTATCTCAATGCCAATTGGATAAGTAATTTGTTGGTTAGGCGCTAAAATTTCCAATTCAAATCGTTTCGATGGTTGCCCACTGCCTGCCTGTGAATACAGTTCGTCACCGACAATACTGGTTCCCGAGAATCCATCAGCAGGGTTATCGTTATAACCATCAAGCTGAGTTATTTGCTCACCCGTTTCAGCATTATTCGATACAGCACAGTAAACTTGTGGAAGCGTAGGTTCAATTTCAGCGATTAAAATCTGATCTTCTACTTCACCCGCACCACCATTACCAAAGGAACGAGGATCTTCATCACTTCCTGTCGCACTATCTGTTAAAATTTGATCACTGATTCGAACACGTAAATAATATTCATCCATTGATGATAATGCAGGTAAAGTACTCCACAACATAGATGTTCCAACATTTGAACTTCCAGTCGGAATGATAATAGGATCACCTGCACTCACACCACCATCAACCAACTCATCTTTATCAAACGTACCGCTATTGTCCCAATCCACCCATGCATATAAATAAGCATCAGCTCCTGATGAATTATTGACTAACTGATTATAGGAAAAAGTCGTACTGGTTTCATAGAGCTGAGTGATACCTAGAGAATCTTCATCATCAGTTCCGTCTAAATCATCGCCATTGGCACTGGTTGATTGTGTTCCCTCCAATTCACCGTCAGGTGCTGTAGTACCGATAAAAATCGCCCCCAGAACTACGCTATGGTAAGGACCATTATCGCTGGAAATAGTACGATAATCGTTATTCCCGACGCCGACACCTATGTCTGGGGCATCACCAAAGTCCACCAATACTGAACTATCTCGCCAATCAACATCCCCTCCAGAGCTCACATCCCCATCAAGATCCGGAAAGTTATCGACTTGAGAATTATCAAAATTACCATTTATATCAACAAAGTCATCACCATTATCATAGTTATTATCTAAACCATTTATACCCACAGTACCTAACAATGTTAATCCAGCTTCAGCTGTATCATCACCACCTTGATTATCCGAATTGAGGTCTAAATAATCAGGTTCATCCGTAGTATCTGTATTGACAGGCGTTAACCCATTTGTTGAAGTATAAGCAGAATTTAAACCGTTATTTGCAGTATATGTTGCTGCATCATCAGTATTTGGTGGAATGTATCCGAGGGTTGTTTGTGCTTCAATATTATCTGGAATCCCATCACCATCAGAATCTAAATCTAAATGATTAGGTATGCCATCATTATCGGAATCAATCATCGATGTTGGTGTACAATACGTTTGCCCAGAGGCACCGCCAAGGTTAATAGTCAAACCCTGATTTCCACCGGCATACTCATTAATATATAAGCGTAATTTATCCCCTTCATCGAATTGAATATTCGTTACCCCTGGTGAGGGTTGTGTCCATGCAGCGGTACAAAATAAAACAGTTTCTGTTCCATCAGCGGCTATTTTTATACCCATTTTACTATCATGAGTCGTCCCTGATGGAAGAAGATCATAAAGCCCGGTTTCGCCAGCGTTAAATGTATGTTCATGCCGGACTATCCAATGTGTTCCTGTTGGATTAGAACCTGTTACATTACCGCCATTATTATTTAATGTTGCTAATAATGTAGATGAACCGCCATTATACCAATCAACTCTTAATTCCCCTGGGAACTCATCCATTGTGCCCGATGCAATCTCAGTTACTGATGCTATACCAAGTTGATCACCACAACTTGGACCACTACCACCTTGATAAACTTTGATATCCCACGCTGACTCAAACACTGGTGTATTCGAACAAGCATATCCTTCATCAACATCTAAAATTCCGTCATTATCATCATCAATATCAATATCATCATTCACTCCATCATTATCCGTATCTAATGGAACAACAACAGGAGGAATCGTCGCAGTTACGGTAATAATATGATCTTCAACTTCACCACTGCCTCCTGCATTAAACGAACGCGGATCTTCCAAGCCACCACTTGCACCGCCTAATACAAGTTCAGTCTCTGATATACGAATACGAAGATAATGCTGATCACCAACACTTAATCCACTAATACCAGACCAATTTAAAGATGATGAAGTAGCAGCATCTGCGATGTTAATTTGTCCATCAGTACCCAAACCATTTGAGATAAATTCATCGACATCAAAGGTACCACTATTATCCCAATCAACCCATGCGTATAAATATGCAAGAGAACCTGTTGAATTAACAACATCAATAGTTTCAGTAAAGGTTGTTGCGGTATCTTCTATGGTTAAACTCGATACACTATCTTCATCGTTTGTCGCATTATTATTATCGCCATCTGCGGTTGTTACACCAGCTCCGAGAGCATCGGATTCTTCATCGGTGGCATTCGTACCAATAAGTAATAACGTTGAACTAATATGAGATGGGCCATTATCTGCTAATAGTGTTCGATAGTTGCTAACTCCAACACCAACACCTGAATCAGGAGCATCACCATAATCTGCAAAAGTAGAAGTTACCGCTTGAGTCGCAGAAAATTCCGAGGTCTGACCTGCATAAAAAGCCCCTGCACTATTACTATCTGATAATGCAATAGCGCCTATTTGAGCACCAGAAGAAACGCCTGATACCGTAACTGTACCGCTGAAAGTCCCATTGGTTTGATTCGTTAAGCGACCAAGATAAGCAGTACCCTCACCATAAGTTAGACCGGTTATTTCGTTACCAATGCTGGGCATAAAACTCCAACCACCTACAGGACTTGGCGTATTTGATGATGTACTAGTATCTCCAACTCCTGATGTAATAACGTAAAATTGTAATTCATAACTATTTTCCTGAATTGCAGTACCATTACACATAGTTCCTTCAACAGTTAATGTATTACCATCAATCGTTGCCGCAGTAATAACGGGAATACTCGGTCCTGTTACTGTTGGAGTTCCGTGATAGGTTGCTAAATAACATCCGGTGCTATCACCTTGATGTGAATTGGTATCAATACCATTATTCTCACCCACATCAATCGCAATACCACCATTACCACCAAACTGATTTTGACTAACTTTTATTGCTCGACTAGCACCATTCGCTAAATCGATACCATTTACATCCGTTCCGCCATTAATAACCTTATTATATTCAGCATTAATATGAGCACCATAACCTAAAGAAATACCCGATTTAGGGTACCACTCTGAATTACGTGAATTATCATAGTTATTATCACTTTTAATATAAAATCCACGGGTATTGGTGACGGTATTTCGTAAAATATCTAAGTAAGAGCTTCCCGCGGCATTATCAATACCTGCAAATCCTGCATTATCAACATAATTACCTTGTACGGTTAAAGCATTCATCCCTCGATCAAAAACCATTCCAGAACCATCAACATTAATAATATAATTATCAGTAATAACAAATTTTGTTCTAGAATCAGTTGGCCCCGTTAAATACCAAATAATAATGGCGGCATCCCAAGTATTATTAAAATAGTTATTATCTATTTTCCCGAATGTATCGTAATCTTGTTCAGCGCCCCAATTAATACCATTATTAATAATCACACCACGATAAAGTTGATTATTAGCATCATTTCCATTGGGTAAAACACCAATAACATTATTTACAAAGTCAAAATTTTGAATACCATCAGGAGCAAAAAAAGCAGGCCCAGCAACTGTACCATCACTATCATCGGCATAAATAGCAATATCACGAATTGTGACATTATGAACATTTGTCGCTAACTCAATACCTGCACACCCAGTCCATGTTGAACTTTCATCAGCAGGCTCTTGATAAAAACTCCGCTCACAATTATCAGCAATATGATTAATAGCAAAATCAGGTGCATCCACTCGACTAATTGAACGGCTGTTCCAATCAGCACCAACCGTGGTTATTGTACCGAGAAGAGTTGAATCAAGCTCACGCAGTAATGTTGCATCAGAAAAATCGTGAGCAGTACCATCAATCGTAATGTTACCTTCAGTAATGGTTGGAAAAACCACCATTGCAAAATCAAAGTCTTGGTTTTCTACCTCCCACCACGATGTGCGATTAGGAGGGACCACTGGTACAAAACGCATTGTATTTGCACCACTATAAGCATTCGCGTTTAATAAAAATTGCTGATAAGAACCAACACCATCAAATTCTGTGTTTACAACAACATTGAAGCTAAAGCCAAAACTTAAATTGCCAAGATTATAATCAAGATACAACCCCGTAATATGCTCACGAGTTCCTGCATTTGTTGTAACGTCTCCCCCTGTTGCTGTTTTACCACCATAACAAACATCAAAACTGTGAGTGGCATTCGTGGTTAAAACACTCCCCCCAATGCCATCTGCACAATATGATTGTATGGCAAAAGGCGTCGGGATTGTGCTTAGAGCCTCTATACCAATGGTTTGTTCTGCAACCAAGCCACCGCTACCATTACTGGCGGTTGTCGGTGCATCAGCAGCAACCCAATACACCGCATTCGCTAATCCAGTAAAAGAATAGCTACCATTAGCATTAGTGATATCTGTTGCAACAACGGTATCTCCGCTATCGGGTAAATTATCGCCATCATCTAGATAAATCGTTACAGTAATACCAGGTAAACCGCGCTGATCTCCAGAGTTATCATTTAAAGTAACATCACCATCAGTTAATCCATCACCAGTGATGTCCTCAAAGACTGTTCCTGTAACAGAGGCTGCTAATGCACTATTACTAATAAAAAAAAGTAATAAAACAAAAACATTTATTATATTCCATCCTTTGAACATAAACACCTCAAAGTATTAATAAAGAAAACATACCTATAATTATTTCAACCATTACAATCCAACAATCTCATGTCATTTATATGGATATAATGGAACAAAGAACAACTAATAAAACCAAGCATCATCTATGCCAAAAAAAAACCATTTTAAAACAAGCAATATATTATGCTTATTTCAAAATGGTTTTTATTTTTAGAATATTTATTGCATAACAAGACTGTAGTACACGAATATTAAATTAGAGCCGTACTTTAATATTAACAAGAGCTGTCATACTTTTAAATATTCTGAGAACTACGATAAAATCAAAATGCCGATAATAAAATATTCAAACTCCCAACTGCATTAATTAACATTTTTCTATCAGGCTAACGAGTATTAGTTACTTAAGGAATGAATGTGGTGAGATTAATCACCACAGCATTCTTATATAAGCCATTTACTATTGAATGGAAGTAATGACTAATGCTAGCAATTAGCTAACATGAGTACTGTTTCCACTATTTGATAGTAACTTGATAAATAACAGTTCCAGTTTCACTAGGATTTAAGGCTCCGGTCATTTCCCAGCGTACTTCACCTTCATAACCCGCAATATTTGCACCATTTGGTGTTAATACATTACATGTTAAACCAGCAGGTAGGACACCAGATGTACAATCAATCGCTAACGTTAAGTCAGTATAAACAGGTGTAGTATCAAATATTGTGACTTCTGTTATTGGCCCACTCCCCACATTGGTAAACTCAATAGAATATTCTAAAATATCCCCCGGTTTACCGTCGTTACTGGTACTTACACCAGTTGCTTGAGTCAGATTTTCCACTGTTTTATTAAGCTTCAACTCACCAGCACCCGCGAAAGTAGCGCGAACAGTATCAGTATCTATCACTTGTCGAGTAACACCATGACCTGTTGCAACACTATCCTCAAACGTCATATCTGCTTGAATATCATAATGATAAAGCGCATTTAATGGTGCATCAGCAGGAACAAATACTTTACTGATTAAACAAACACTACTATCACCACTTACAGCGACAGGGTTAGCTATCTGGCTATCAGCCCCATCAATTGAACCATTACAGTCATTATCTTGATACAGTATTGCGCTCCAACCGTCATTTGCGGGCTCCGTAGAGATATTCATAATGGTAAAGTTAACACTACCTGCGGTTTCAGCTGTAAATTTATGACTAAAGAGCACTCCTTTACCCGGCTCAGTTTCAGTAAAGTTATCAGGCTCCATACGCGGTTCTTTCACTTTACCGAAGTTTAAGCCCGTTAAGTAATCACCCGCAGCGGCATTAATTAACATCTGACTATCAATAACACTGGTATTGGTGACTTGAGTAAGCGCTGACACGTCAGCTTCACTAATATCAATCCAATCAGCTTGTTTAACCACCTCAAGTACAAGATTTTCATTAGCAAGTGATACTGGTACGACTAATAGATAGCCACCATCACCCGAGGTCACCGTTGTTGCAACAACATCACCAGTTGTAAATCCACCAGCACCTGTGCCGTTATAAATAGCACGCACAACTGTATTACCAATGCCAACTTCGCCACCATCAAAAATACCATCATGAGCCGCAGTTGCGCCCGAGATACCATTATCTTCAAACACAAAACCACTGAGCACAATCTGATTAATTAACTCAAATTGATAATCTTCTACCTCTCCATCAGCGGCTTCACCTATTGGAGAATTACACGTTGCTGCCGTACTACATAAACGGAAACGAACAAATGTATCGCCGTTATAACCTGCGGTAAGCCCTGCATCTAAATTGAAATCAAGATTCGTTGTGGCTGCTGTAATCAATTGGTCTTCAATAATCATCTCGCCAACATCAGCAAAATCACCATCGCCATTGAGATCAATAAATACATTTAAGAAACCCGCAGCTTGTGGCACAGATACGGTCACTGGAGTAGATGTTGCAACCGTAATACTAGCAGGAAGAGTTACGCCATCTTCATCATCAGAAGCTTGAATATCATCACCTGTTGCATCAGCAGAGAACTGGCTAACAAACTCACTGTCCCAATTAACACCTAACGTGAAATCTTGGTCGCCATCAAGCGCAGCATCACCATCATTGCCTGTATCAGAGTAATTATGGAAAGCATCACCGTAAGAAATAGGTGCATCACCATAGTCTCGTGCGTAGTAACAACCAGCAGCATCATTACCTTGAACCGAGACATCAATACCTTCAGTTACAAACATCAACTCACCAGTAATCACATTCAATTGATAAACTGCCGTCTTATCAATCAGATCGTGAGCATTATCACCATCGGTATCGTGATCACCACCATTAGCAAAGGCATAAAGCATAATACCATCATCCATAATGGTTCCCCCCGCCCCAGCACTACCGGTATTCGTCACAGGAAGTAACCCGTTGAAGTTCAGAGGATTTATTGTCACCGCTCCTGTAGTTGGATTGATTTGAATATAGTTACCACCTGGTAGATCAACACCATATAACATACCGTCATTCGAGCTGAAGGAGAAATCACCACCCATAGTTGGTATTGAAGACAACGTAATTGTAGTAAACGCCTGAGTATTTAAGTCAATACGAACTAGAGAGTCCCAATTACCATTCATCACATAGAGGTATTGGCCATCTGGTGATACGTCACCTCTAACAGGGAATGCAATGTTAGTACCACTGCCTGTACGAGAGAGTATTTGATTATTGTTAAAGGTTGCAGAACCATTAGATGAATGGATTAACGTTTGCGAACCATCAGCTCTAATTGTACCCAGCGAAACAAACTCTGTGCCATCACGATCTGTAACAAACAGCATCATATTATCATTCGCACTGTCTCCATCTATAAATAATCCATAGAACAAACCATTAATACGATTAAAGCCAACTGCATTATAATTTTCAGCATTTGGATAACCATTAACCGTAATAGGACTAACAATATTATTGAGTTGCGCTGGATTAGTAGTAGGATCAAATTCAGCGAAATCATAGCCACTAGTATTATCGCCTTTGGTTTCAACAACAATATCACAAGTGTTATTGCCATTTAGACTTGATACTAATACTCGATAATCTTCGATCTCACCGTCAGGTGCTGCCCCAATAGGATCAGGAAAGGCATTACCATCAGCATCTAGTGGCGTATTTGTTGTCGTATTAAAATCAGAACTAATACGTAAACGATAACCCGCCACACTGTTACTGATATTTGCCCCAGAAGTACCCACATTATTCCATGTCAATGTTGCTGATGTGGCACCACTTGGAATAATAATCCATGCACTTTCATCATCATCAAATGAGCCGCTATTATCAAAATCAATCCATCCAGATAGATAGGCATCACTGCCTGTTGTATTACTAACAGGAACGGTTTGAGTGACAGTAGGACTTGATACATCGGCAGTAATAAGTGCACTTAATACATCTTCATCATCAGGAGCAGTACCTTTATTATCATCACCTGCATAATCAACATCTGGCTGACCATCATTTTCATTATCTGCCGCTACCGAACCAATATATAACCCTATTTCTTCAGTTAAATGACGAGGGCCATTATTAGCCAATGTTGTAGGGTAACCATTGGTTTCAGGCGCATCACCAAAATCTAACGGTAGTGGAGCGAAACGACAACGCGCACCATCATTTTGGCTGGTTGCAGCATTTATCTGAGTGAAGTTGACTGCACTATAACCACCAGATGGAAGACTTGGGTCTGAAATATCAATTCGAACAATACGGCCAGGATTTGGATTTTGAGCTGCGTAGAAGAAGCCTTGATCATCAAAGTATACCGCACCCCATCCAGTGCCAGTTTCGCCATTAATACCAACGTAACCCAAATTAGTTCGCGCCCCTGTTACAGGATCAAACTTCACTAAATTTCCCGTAGGCGTTAAGGTATAAAGCATATTGTCGATAGGATTAATCGCCATATCAGCCATCACTGGAGCAGAAATTGTAATTTCACCAATTTGCTGTAAGTAAGTACTACTATTTGGATTAACATCAATGCGATACATACTGGTGCCGCTATTATTCATCAGCAATAGAACACCGTTATCATCGATATCACCACTGTTATAGTTATTGATTGCCATCGTACTTCCTGTAATTGGTAACACGAAGGCAGATCCTGCACCATCAACCATTAAAACAGTGTCTTTATTTTTAATGTTATCGCCGATGAGTGTATTGGTAATAAAGTTATACCCCGTACCACCAAAGACACCAGTGCCTGTTGGCAGAACATCATCATATAACGGTGTTACTGTACCCATAGCCAAATTAATACTAGTAATATCGGTAGGGCTATTACGCAACAAATAACCATCACTACTACAAGTTGGGAACGTCACAATCGTGAAATCAGCAAAGTTAACATCACTCACATCCGTTGTTAACGCAACTGATTGAATGTTAGGTGAGCTAGAATGAACATTGATTGGATCACCAATTGTCGCACCAGCATAACCACCAGCATTTGGATCTAGCGTTCCAATGGTTGGTGGGCAGGTTGGATTAACTAAATCAGTTTCAAGTGCTGCTTCATAAACTTCATAGTTTCCACCAGGAATAGTCATTGAGTAAGCACCCGTTATTGCATCCGCTGTGGCAACAAAACACTCACTGGTTGTGGTGTTATAAGCAATCACAGGTACAGCAATACCAAGACCCGCTTCTGCTACATCTTTAATACCATTAACTGATGGTGCAGTGCTGCTGTCATCAAAGACAAAACCAGACAGTTCAAAGCTACACACGGCAGGCGATGTTGGTAATGTCGCAGTATTGATCACTTGACCATCGCCACCGTCATCGCCACATAATAACTGCCCAGAACATGTTGCAGTACCTGCACTGACATTAGCAGTAGCACCTGAACTATTAAAGATAGCTGCACCACCACCGCCACCAGCAGAGCGACCATGACCACCAGATGAACTTGCACCATTACCACCGACAGCATTAACGGTTAGTGTTGATAGAGATGCACCATCGGTGTTGTATAGCAATACAGAGCCACCCGCACCACCACCACCGGGGCTATCGCCACCAGCATTTGGTGAAGTATTACCATTGGCATTAATAGTACCTGTTCCTGTCACTGTATTAGCTGTGATATATACGATACCACCACCATCAGCGCCATCACGACCGACACCATTATTTTCTTGACCTGCACCGCCACCGCCACCAAGAGTTAAACGAGTAGAATCAGCCAGCCCAATACCTGTACCTGGTTCTCCCGGATAAAAACTGGTTGAACTTGAATAATTGCCGCCTCTACCACCAGGGCCAACGTTACCACCACCACCACCACCAGAATTAAAGTTACCACCACCACCAGCATTTGCTGGCGCGCCGATACCATTATCACCATCGCTATAGCCTAAACCACCAAGACTCACTGGGGTTCCTGCAATACCTTCACCCTTACCACCATCGATATTGGTTGCCGACATCACATAATTGAGTCCAGTCGCGATACCATTTCCGGTATTTAATGTACCACCTCGGAAACCTTTGCCATTAACATCAATAGTATTGCCATTAAGATCTAATGTTCCATTGACATATAACGACACAATACCGCCACTAGAACCATCCCAGTCAGCAGACGTAACCGTGCCAGTTAAACGTGCATCTTCATACATTGGAATACGTACAACTTGGAAAGAACTATTTCCGTCAGCAGTAAAGTTATTCGTTAAATTTTCACTTAATACTAAAGTCGGATCGGTAAAGCTAGCAACGGTCGCAAACTCATATTGCCCAGTCGTACCATAATCCGTCCAACCACTGGCATACCCACCTGCAACACCATTACCATAACTATCGGTATTAGTGGTATCAATTGAGGCATTTTGCATCTGAATGATCATCACCCGATCACCTGGATTTAAGGTCTCTGTCGTATTACCTGTTGCCGTACCAAGCGTAATACTATTCGTGCCCGTTAATGCATTTGCCGTTGCTGGGTAATAAGTATTAACCACACCCGTAATATCAACAGGTGTACCTGAAACACCTTCAATATTGCCAGAATTCAAACATTGCGCTATCACAACCGCAGGGGTTATTGGTTGAATTGGTCCTTTTAAAATTGGAATTTGATGATCTTCAACTTCACCATTAATAGCTGTGCCGTTGTAATCATCAACAGTTAATGTTTCAGATGTAATACGAAGACGCATGTAGGTTTCAGTTGCAACAGTAGTGGTATTTATTGAAGGGAAACTTAATGACGTACTACCATCAGTAACTGCATCGGCATCAGTACAAGCCGCTAGAGCAAATTCACCACTATCGGCAAAATCACCATCAGCATTAAAGTCAACCCAAGCATAGACATTTGCACCCATATCTGCGGTGCCATTATGATCATTACAAATCACATCTTGAGTAAAGCTCGTAGCACCTTGAGATAAGAAACCAACCGTAGAGATACCATCTTCATCATTGATATTTAACGTATCATCATCGGTTGCATCACCATTATCATCAACACCGTCACCAAAGCCGTCACTATCACCGTCACCAATAACAGAACCCAAGCTTAATGTCGTATTACCAATGCGATGACGCGCACCATTACTAGTAAATAAGGTGTTATATCCTAAGGTTTCAGGCGCATCACCATAATCATAAGCAACATCAAGAATGATACGATGATCTTCAACTTCACCGTCATTCGCTACATCATGAGGCGTTGAACATACCGTTGTGGTTGAACAAATACGAACACGAACATAACTACCGCCATCAAGCACATCATTCGGTGTCGTAAAGGTTAATATAACGTCCGTATCGTCATTCACTGCCGTAATACTCACTGGCGTTGCCGCTTCAGTCGCCACATCAAACACACCATCACGATCAAAGTCTAGCCATGCATAAACAGTGGCATCAACATCAGTATGTACCCGTACCGTTAAGGTTTCTGTGCTACTTGGATCTGCCGACATTACAGCCGGAATAGTTACACCATCCTCATCATTAACACCCGCGAAGTCATCATCTTGAGCAAGGCCATTATCATCGATACCATCTACAAAGCCGTTAGCTTCAGCATCCGTAGCATTGGTACCAAGGAAAATGGTTGCACTAGGAATATGCATTGGGCCGATGCCCTCACCACTGGCATTAGTACGATCGGTTCCATAGGTATCTGGCGCATCACCTAAATCAAATGTACCCATGACAATAAGATGATCTTCAACTTCACCATTAGTGGCGATTCCACCCATTGACGATGTTGTTAACACATCATTAGTAATACGAATACGTGAATAGGTAACTCCCGCCGTTAATCCTGTTAGCCCTGTCCAATTAAATACATATTGCACTTCTGAAGAGGCATCAGGTACGATTTGAATTTGCCCTTCGCCAGCCTCAAAGGTACCACTTTGGTCAAAATCAATCCAAACAGCGAGATAAGCAACTGATCCTGAAGTATTTGACGCTTCAACGGTAAGACTATAATCACTCGCATTAATGTTTATCGGTGAAATGACATTAACGCCATCCTCATCATCAGGAGAGGCATTGGTATCATCACCATCTGCCGTTGCTGTTGGTATACCATCAGGCTCACCATCACTGGCTTGATCACCAAGGAATAACGACGTATCACCATAATGGAATGGACCACCGCTTCCCGCTAAGGTTAAATACGTATCTGGCGCATCACCAAAATCAACATTGTCTGACACCGAAATCGCATACCCTTCAACTTCACCATTGGTTGCCTCACCAATAGCGGTGCTACAGTCGGTAGTGGTATTACAAATTCTCACACGTATATAAACAGTATCACCGTTAGTTATCGCGGTGGTAATTGGCCATGTCAGCACTTTTATAGTATCAGTTTCACCATCAGCAACAGCGATAGTCTGCATTTCAGATGCTTCTAGATCACCATTTTTATTCCAGTCAGCCCACGCATATACATTACCATCGGTACCCGTAGTATTGGTGGTAGTAACACGCACCGAATATTGAGTAGCGGTACTCGATAACGGTAATATCTCGACACCATCATCAGTATCACCATTGGCTGCAACCGTTGCATAGGCGTCAGTTTCACCATCTGGCGCCGTACCCATAAAGATATTGGCGCCAAGTTGGTGACGAGGACCATCAAATTGGAAGGCTGTTACATAATCACCTGTCGCAGTGCCTGCCCCTGAATCAGGTAAATCATCAAAATCAAGCTCTGTATTTGAACAATTGCCATTCACATTGGCATCATCTGCTAACCAATTATTACGCGCTAAGAACGCACTTTGATCTTCGTAGTAGTCATACACAAAATCCATTAACGCTTGGTAAGGCGTAAGATTGCTTGAATAGTAATTTGGCGTGAAATAGAACTGACGCTCACCAGAACCAACCCATGGACCTGTATGCGTTCGAGGATATCCATAACCACCGGTTGTGGTTGGATCATATGGAATCAACCACGCCATCGCATCAACATTATTACAAGAGCCTGTTACCGTTGGCAGCGTATAAATAACACTACGGTGATCAATACCCGTAATCGTTGATAGCGTACCCGTAGTTGCTACTGTTGCTTGGGTTGATAATGCACCAGGGCCATCAGATGGATGGAAACGAGGTAGTGTTGTTGGTCCAGCATACCCTGCAAAACCCGTTGCACTTGTACCAGGGAACCCTACTTGTTGTCCCATGTATGCATTAATACGGGTTGTGGTTGCATCGGCAAATCGATCACCTTCAACAAGAGACAGCAGTACACCACCTTGATTACGATAATCAAGTAACGCATCAATTTCTGCAGTTGTATCAGGGCTTACGCCACCCGCTAAATCTGATTGATAAAGAATGAATTGATAATCACGTAACGTGAAATCAGTAGTAATATTATCCGTCGGAACAAGAAGGTCGTAAGTTACATAACCAACCCCATAATTGTTTTCCATGAGAGCGACAGTATTATTTGCCGTATTGGGTAATGTATATTCAATCGCACCTGAATCTTGCTGGATTAACATATGGAAGGTGACTTTATGATAATGATCTTCTATCTCACCATCGGTCGCTGCGCCTTGTGAGCGTTCATCAATGGCTGTCGCGCCATCATCAACTAATGTATCGGTTGTTAAACGTAAACGAACATAACTATCACCAACATTACCGCCTTCGGCATTAGATAGATTAGTCCAAGCGACACTAATTGGAAGATCCGTTGCACCATCAGCAACCGCAACGCTGGTATACTCATCAAGTTGGAATTCACCATCTAAGTCATGATCAACCCATGCATGCAGTGTTGCTGCACCGCCAGTGTTATTTGTTACCGTGGTATCAAATGACCATGTTGTCATTGACGGAGAAAGTACAGGGAAAGTCGGAACAGTTTCATCCGCCGTAGCATTATTATCATCACCATCAGCTGCCACACTTGGTTGACCATCAACATCAGCATCAGCCGCTGTTGTACCTATATAAAGGTTTGTTGAAGGCGCATGATTGGCACCACTATTTGTAGCTAAAGTATGATAAGCATCTGGAGCATCACCCCAATCTTGGGCGGTTAATACTGAGATTCTAAAGTCTTCAACCTCACCCGATGTTGCGGTGCCACCAGCATCAGAAACTGTTAAACCATCACTATTGGGCGCTAAACGTGCTCGTCCAAAATAATAGCCCGCAGTCACAGGTGTTAAACCGTTCCAACTAGGGTTATAAACAGTATTGATTCCGTTTGAAGTAGCACTGATAACTTGCCCTTCAGCGGCATCAAAGACACCATTTTGGTCCCAATCAATCCATACAATAAGATCCGCATTTGCACCTGTATTATTAAGTACATTTGCATCCAATGTATAACTGGTTGCGCTTAAGGCTAATATCGGTAATGAAATACCATCTTCATCAGCAGTGGCTGTAATATCATCAAGTAACGCATCACTACTTCCATCAGCATCTTCACCATCAGTGGTTGCTGTACCTAAACGTAGCGTAGTACTAATAGGATGAATTGGACCACCGTCAGCAAAACGAACAAGGTATGAATCAGGGGCATCACCACCATCATATCGAACGCTATCACTCAATAAATAGTGATCTTCTATTTCACCATTTGATACGCCACCATAAGAACGAGGATCTTCATTAACGCCAGTTGCACTATCGGCTAATAATTCAGAAGTAATACGCACACGCATATAGCGATTTTGACCAGCGGCTAATCCTGTTGTTGCCGTCCAATCCAACTCAACAGAACTATTTGTTAAGCCTGTTGAAGTAACAATTGCACCACCAGTACCTGTACCATTATCAACAAATTCATCACGATCAAAACGACCATTACCATCGAAATCAATCCAAGCATAAATATAAGCATCACTGCCAGTATTATTCGTCACCATAGCATTTGCGCTATAGCTACCTTGGGTTGTGGTTAATGGTGGTAAAATTAAGCCATCTTCATCATCACTAGCTGTAATATCATCGCCTGATGCTTGAAGTGCTATCGTCGGTGTTTGAGCATCATTATCTGCATCTGGTACTGTACCCATAAACAGATTGCTATCAACACCATGGAATGGGCCACTATCTGATTGGGTTGTACGGTAATTATTAACGCCAACGTTCACCGCCTCATCAGGTGCATCACCGTAATCAAACTCACCCACAAAGACCATGTAATCTTCAACTTCACCATCTAATGCTTGGCCTGCCCAATCATTAGCAGTGAGATCTGTCAGATAACTAATTCGAATACGTAATGCCATCGAGCCATTTGTTAAGCCTGAAATACCATTCCATGTTAATACTGCGGTTTTAACGCCATTAAAGTATGGAATATTATCAGTGCTAAATGGCGCATCGCCTGTCGTATCATAATTGATGGTTGATACAACTTCAGCAGCACTAAACTCACCATCTTGATTAGTATCAAGCCATGCGACTAAGGTTGCCGGATTACTGGCAAGCTCAGAATTACGTAAAGTAACAGGCACACTATAAGAGGTGGCTGCAATCGCAATATTTGCTAATGGTTGAGATAAACCATTCTCATCATCACTGCCATTGTTATCATCCCCAGAAGCATCACTGGTTGGTTGACCATCTGTGTCTGCATCAATCGTTGCCGTACCAAGATAAACGGTGGCACTATTGCTACGTCCGTGGAATGGACCATCACTGGCACTTAAGGTTTGATAAGTATCAGGCGCATCACCCATATCTTGATCACCGATATAGATTAAATGATCTTCCACCTCACCATCGCTGGCACCAAATAATGAACGGGTATCTTCTGCTGCACCACTGTTACCGTTGACTAATCCATCAGTTGTTAAACGGAAACGGGTTAACGTAAAGCCTGTTGCTATACCCGTAAAGCTGTTCCATGTAATATCAACCGAACCATTAGTGCCCGTAGGTACGATAACTTCGGCCACTTCATCTGAACCAAATTGACCATTACGATCCCAATCAATCCAGCCATACAACGTTGCATCTTGTCCGGTGTTATTGGTGACATTAACTGCTGCGGTATAACTGCTCGGTACAGGTGAATTATCTAATGCACGTAACGTAACGCCATCTTCATCATCACTGCCTGTGGTATCATCACCATCAGCTTGAATTGGACCACTGCTTGGATTAGCATCAGCTTCACTATCAGGCACACTATTACCAATATAAATATTATTATTGATAACATGATATGGACCATCATCAGCTAAACGAGAACGGTAATCGCCCGATCCTGCTGCGGTTCCAGCTACACCATCTTCAGCATCACCAAAATCTAGCGCCCCGATATATATTTGATGATCTTCCACTTCACCATTAATTGCCTCTCCACCCCAATCATTAGCGGTTAAAACAGAGTTAGTTAAACGTAGACGCATATAGGTGCTACCTGCGGTTAATCCACTGATTCCGGTCCACGTTAATTGGGTTGTTGGCGTTGCACTAGTACTGGTATTGGTTGCATTTACAATCGAGGTTAATTCAGTAAACTCACCAGCATCAGCAAAATCACCATCTTGGTTAAAATCAATCCAACCATATAAATGTGCATCACTGCCTGTCGCATTATAAAGAGGAACACCAACAGTATAAGTAGTATCTGCAACGGCTAAAATTGGGAATGGCGTAAGATCATCGGCATTTTCATCATCAATACCGTCGGTATCATCACCTACCGCACCATTAGATGGCTGACCATCTTGATCATGACCATTGTCGTGGGTAGCATCACGAATATAGAGGTTAGCATTATTGTGAATATGGTAAGGGCCACCACTGGTATATAGAGTGTCATAAGTATCAGGGGCATCACCACCGTCATAGGTTTCTACTCGAATATAATAATCTTCAACTTCACCATCACCCGCGCCACCATAAGAACGTGGATCTTCAACTATGGCGCCATTTTCTGTGTCAGCTAATAAATCAGTTGTAAAACGAATACGAATATAAACATCAGTGCCAGTAGCGATACCTGGGAACGAATTCCAAGTTAAGTTTGTTGTTGTGTTAGTGTTACCGGTATTAATTTCTCTAGGCTCAGCGGTATTACCACCAAAGAATTCATCACGATCAAATCGACCATTGCGATCAAAATCAATCCAAGCATACAGGTACCCTTTACTGCCACTATTATTGGTTACCGTCACAGGAATATTGTAGGTCGTATTGGTGTTGTTTAATGGTGGAATAAACGCGCCATCTTCATCATTACTGCCCGTAATATTATCACCTAGAGCAAAGGCAGTGGTTGGGTCATTGGCATCACTTTCACTATCGAGTAAAGCACCCATCAATATCGTATTATCGATACCATGATAAGCACCGTTATCACTCAGAGTGGTTCGGTAGTTATTAACACCTATGTTAGCCGCACTATCAATGGCATCACCAAAGTCAAATTGACCAACATAAACGACATAATCTTCAACTTCACCACCTTGGGCAATACCACCCCAATCGTTGGCGGTTAAACTGGTATTAGCAACACGAATACGCAGCCCCATTGAACCTTGTGTTAAACCTGAAATACCATTCCAAGTCAATGTCACTTTATTGGTTAAGTTATTACTGCTAGTTGGCAAATTATCAGACGCAAAGGTTGCGTTACTAAATGGTGTACTTGTCGCAACGACATTTAGATCATCGACAACCTCATCTGCACTAAAGCTACCATCTTGATTGGTATCTAACCAAGCGACTAACGTTGCATTAGAGCCCGAGTAGTTGTAAACCGCAAGATCAACACTGTAGCTAGTAATACTGGTAGCAACTGTGGTCAATGGCTCAACTAATCCAGTCTCATCATCAACACCCGTATTATCATCACCTAATGCCGCTGCATCTGGGTACGCTTGATCGTCATCATCAATATTATTAGCACCTAGATACAGGTTACTAACATAGTAATGCGCCGGGCCGCCACTAACAGGTAAAGTTAAGTATGAATCAGGTAAATCACCTAAATCTGTGTTTTCAGCTGTGACAAAGAAATCTTCCACTTCACCATCTTGAGCGGCACCTAACGAACGCTCATCAACGGTTGCTGTTGCATCACCATCAGTGAGTAACTCTGTTGTTAGTCGTAACCGTACGCCATAAGTACTTGCATCTACTAATGCAGTGTCTGTCGTAAAAGTAACGGTATAAGTCTCTGTCCCCGTACTCGCAGGAATAGTTATCACACCATTATTAATCGCTTGGGTTGAACCAAGGCTATTAATTGATGCTTGTGCAATCTCATCACTTTCAAAATTACCATCACGATCCCAATCAATCCATGCATATAAATATGCGGTAGAGGTTGAACTGTTTGTCACCGTAATATTGGTGTCATAATTATCACCTGCATCTAAATCAGGTAAGGCAATATCTGCTAAGGCATTTTCATCATCAATCCCTGTGACATTATCACCTGTCGCATCAGTACTCTGTGGTGTTGCGCCATCAACATCAGGCGCTACAGTGCCTAGATATAGATTAGGCTCAGCGGCAACATTATGATAAGGCCCACCAAAGGTTAAATTCGTTTGATAATTATTCGCCGCCGTTGCTGAAGAAGTATCGGGTAAATCACCTAAATCTTGACCACCAATTTGAATCATAAAGTCTTCGACTTCACCATCTGACGCACGGCCACCAACATCGGTCGTTGTTAATAGATCGGTCGTTAAACGGAAACGAATAAAGGTATTACCGACAGAGAGATTTTGCATCTGATTTGAATCAAATGAATAGGTATAAACACCATTCTGAGCCGTAGGAATAACATCAACTCGGCCTTCGATTTCATCAAAAATACCATTACGGTTACTGTCAATCCAACCTGCTAGGTAAGCATCATTACCTGTTGTATTACGTACTGTGAGCTCTAAGCTATGGCTTGAACCGTTAATCGGAATTGAAGTTAATGGTTGGCTGGTACCATTTTCATCATCACTGCCATTATTATCATCACCAAGAGCATCAACAGACGCTAATACAATTTCATCACCATCAATAGTTGAAGTACCTAAATACAAGTTGGTGTTATTGGTAATAATATGGTGAGGACCACCTAATAAAGGATCAACTAGATAACTCGCAGGCGCATCACCTAAATCTTGTAGACCAAAGAAAATACTATGATCTTCAACTTCACCACCCGCTTCACCGCCTAATGAGGAAATATCACTGATTTGCCCCACTAAACGGTTAGTTAAACGTAAACGCACAAATGAGGTTGTGTTATTGGTAACGGCAGGAATCGTCGCCCACTCAAGTTCTACTGGCGTATTACTTGATCCCGTTGGCACAACTGCAATTTGTCCTTCACTATCATCAAATTGACCATTTCGATTGAAATCAATCCATACTGCCAAGGTGGCAATATTACCCGTCGTATTTGTAACTGGCACAGTAATTTTGTATGAATCCATACCATTAAATAATGGCGGTAATGTAATTGGTCCTTCATCATCGGTTGCATCAAGATCATCGGCAGTTGCGGTTATATCTTGTAATGTTCCATCATCAATATCAGGCGCCGTATTACCAATATACAAACCATCTACGAATAAATGATAAGGGCCAAAATAGTTATAGAGTGTTTGATAGTTATTCGCCGCCGTTGTTGAAGAGGTATCTGGCGCATCACCAAAATCGGGATCGCCTACATAAACATAATGATCCTCAACTTCACCATTTTTGGCAATTCCACCCCAATCTGTCGCCGTTAAAATATCAGATGTTAAACGAAGGCGTAACGCCATATCACCTGTTGTTTGCCCGCTGATACCCGCCCATGTTAACTGAGTCGTTGGGGCTGTTTGTGCTGAAGTATTCGTTCCATTAACAAGCCCTTCAAGTGAAGCAAACTCGCCAGCATCATCAAAATCACCATCTTGATTTAAATCTAACCAAGCATAAAGATTTGCGTCAGCCCCTGTTGCGTTATAAAGCGGAACCCCTACGGTATAACTGGTATCCGTCAATGTTAAAATAGGAAGTGGAACTAAACTGTCAGCATTTTCATCATCAGTGCCATCGTTATCATCACCATTTGCAGCAGCCGTTGGTTGTCCATCTTCATCATGATTATTATCATGGGTTGCATCTCGAATATATAAATTCGCATTGGTATGATAATGAGCTGGACCGCCGTTACTGTATGATGTTTGGTAGCTTTCAGGTAAATCACCACCATCATAGGTATCGACACGTAAATAATAGTCTTCAACTTCACCATCAACCGCACCACCAAATGAACGTGGATCTTCCGTTGTTCCTGTAACCGCATCACTTAATAACTCACTGGTTAAACGAACACGAACATAAACATCGGTGTTATTAGCAATACCAGGGAAACTATTCCAATTAATATTGGCGACAAAATTAGACACGCCTGAATTTACAACTATCGGCGCGCCCGCAGCACCACCCGCAAATTCATCACGATCGAAACGACCATTACGATCAAAATCTATCCATGCATAAATATATGCATCGCTGCCTGTATTATTGGTTACAACCGAGCGCACCCCATAATTAGTCACTGAGTTATGTAATGGCATAATAAAGACGCCATCTTCATCATCACCATTGACATCATCATCGTCACCCAATGCCAGTATCGCAGGTGCATTGGCGTCATTTTCTGTATCAGGTACCGCAGCACCTAAATACAAATTATTATTCAGACCATGATAAGGGCCGCCATCATTTAACGTCGTACGATAATTATTAGCTGCAACGCCATTTGTAGTATCTGGCGCATCACCAAAATCATAATCACCAATAAAGATTTGATGATCTTCTACTTCCCCATTAAGAGCAAAACCGCCCCAGTCACTAGCCGTTAACGTGTCATTAGTTAAACGAATACGGACATAAGTACTGCCTTGGGTTAATCCACCAATACCATTCCAAGTTAATTCAGTTGTCGGTGCCGTTTGATTTAAGGTATTGGTACCATTAATGATGTTTTCTAGTGAAGTAAATTCACCCGCATCAGCAAAATCACCATCTTGGTTTAAATCAATCCAAGCATAAAGATTAGCATTAACGCCAGTTCCATTATAAAGCGGAACTCCTAACGTATATGTCGTATCTGAAACACCCAGCAATGGAATCTTTGTTAAGGAATCAACATCTTCATCATCAACACCATCATTATCATCACCATCAGCACCTACTGTTGGCAAACCATCGGTATCATGAGCATCATCATGGGTTGCACTACGAATATAAAGGTTGGCATTAACATGATAATGGGCAGGGCCATCACTTAGGTATAACGTGTCATATGAATCTGGCGCATCACCACCATCATAGGTATCAACACGAATATAATAATCTTCAACTTCACCATCTGTAACACCACCATAAGAGCGAGGATCTTCCGTTGTACCTGTTACTGAATCGGATAATAAATCAGTAGTAATACGGAACCGTGCATAAACATCAGTATTCACCGCAATACCAGGGAAACTATCCCAAATGGCATCAAGTGTGGCACTTGTTGTTCCTGTTGCTATTGTGATTGGAGAACCAGCTGCGCCCCCTACAAATTCATCACGGTCGAATCGACCATTGCGGTCAAAGTCAATCCATGCATAAAGGTAAGCATTAGCGCCACTATTATTGGTTGCTGTTACCGGAAGAGCATAAGTCGTTGCGGTATTGTGTAACGGTAAAATAAAGACACCATCTTCATCATCACCGTTCACATCTTGATCATCACCTAATGCATATATGGCTGGTGTATTAGCATTATTTTCAGTATCTGGCGCGGCAGCACCTAAATAAACAGCCGCATCTAAACCATGGTAAGCACCTTGATCATTAAAGTTAGTCCGGTAATTATTCGCACTCACTCCGCTTGCGGTATCTGGTGCATCACCAAAATCAAAATCACCAATAAATATTTGATGATCTTCAACTTCACCATTTAAAGCGATACCACCCCAATCATCGGCCGTTAAAATATCACTGGTTAAACGAATACGAACAAAAGTACTACCTTGAGTTAACCCTGAAATACCCGTCCAAGTTAATTCGGTTGTTGGCGTTGTTTGTGCTGAAGTATTGGTACTATTCACAAGATTTTCTAATGATGTAAATTCACCAGCATCTGCAAAATCACCATCTTGGTTAAAATCAATCCAAGCATAAAGATGAGCATCGGCACCTGTTCCATTATAAAGTGGCACACCTAAGGTATAGGTAGTATCTAATACCCCTAATAATGGAATACGCGTTAGAGAATCCGCATTTTCATCATCTGTTCCATCGTTATCATCACCATCACCATTTGGCGTTGGTTGGCCGTCGGTATCATGAATATTGTCATGAGTCGCATCACGAATATACAAGTTGAGATTATTGTGATAATGCGACGGACCATTGCTGGTATATAACGTATCGTAACTATCTGGCGCATCACCACCATCATAGGTATCAACCCGTAAATAATAATCTTCAACTTCACCATCAGTGGCAATACCAAATGAACGCGGATCTTCGGCAGTGCCTGTCGCTGAATCAGTTAAGACATCAGAGGTTAAACGTAAACGAATATAGACATCAGTATTAATGGCAATACCAGGAAAACTATTCCATGAAATAGTGACGTTACCATTGTTGGTGCCTGTCGGTACGGTTATCGGAACTCCCGCTGCGCCACCAGCAAATTCATCACGATCAAAACCTGTTGTACGGTCAAAATCAATCCATGCATAAATATATGCATCACTACCAGTATTATTGGTAACCGTAACAGGTAAATCATATGACGTTGCACTTGAATGAAGTGGAATTAACAGCGCGCCATCTTCATCATCACCATTGGCATCAAGATCATCACCATCGGCACTGTTGGCTGGATTATTCGCATCTTGCTCAGCATCAATAGCGGCACCGAAGAACAGTTGGTTGTTAAGACCATGACGAGGGCCATCATCGTTGAGCAAAGTACGGTGATTATTAGCAGCAACACCTACGCCAGTATCTGGCGCATCACCAAAATCATAGCTACCAACAAGAACATAATGATCTTCGACCTCACCATCAGGTGCAGCACCGCCCCAACCTGTATTAGCTAACCCTGCGGTGGTATAACGTAAACGCAGTGCTGCATTACCATCACTTTGTCCTGAAATACCCGTAAACGTTAATGTAATCGGTGATGATACTGTTGTACCTGTTGGTACTGTTACTGCAACATATTCTGCCGCTTCAAACTGGTTATTTTGATTCCAATCTAACCAACCATAAAGGTAAGCATCAACACCAGTATTATTACGAACTGGCACTTGTACAGAATAATTGGTCGCTGTTAACGGTAAAATAGGGGTTGGAGTACTAAAGGCATTTTCATCATCACTGCCAGTGAGATCATCACCATCCGCATTTGGCGTTGGTTGACCATCCCCATCACTATCAATAGTTGTATTACCAATATAGAGATTACTGATATTACTTAAACCATGGTAAGGACCGCCGCTAAGTCCTAACGTATCAAAACTATCTGGTAAATCACCAAAATCTTGATCGGCAACTTGTAGAGCATAATCTTCAACTTCACCGCCATCAACATAACCATAAGAGCGTGGATCTTCAACAGCCCCTGTCACAGCATCAGTTAGTGCAACCGGCGATAAACGTGTACGTAAATATACCGTGGTATTATTAGTCGGTGGTGTAATTGTCCCCCAAGATAATGGCATCGCGGTTGCACTTGCACCATTAGCAACAACTATCGCACCACCTGGACCTGCACCATTTGAAATAAACTCATCACGATCAAATTCACCATCACGGTTCACATCTAACCATGCATATAAATAAGCATCAGCACCAGAAGTATTCGTCACCGTTGTTTGCGTATTATAAACCGTTGCGCCACTGGTTAACGGTTGAATTAATAAACTGTCTTCATCATCAATACCGTCTGAATTATCACCAGAGGCGGTAACGTTTTGTAAGCCATCAACTTCAGTATCTGTTGCATTGGTTCCTAAGAATAAGTCATCATCAATAGAGTGACGAGGGCCATCATCTGCTAACGTGGTTCGATAATTTCCCGTCCCAATACCGACCCCGGTATCTGGCGCATCACCGAAATCAATACTGATGATCACTTCACCATAATCTTCGACCTCACCGTCAATACTTGGGCCATTAGGCGTATTACAATCATTGGTTGAACATAACCGAAAACGCGCATAGGTATTGCCTAAAATAGCATTCACAGGCGTCGTTATGGTATAAGTTGTCATACCAACGGTGGCAGTTGTATTACTAATTATCTGTTCGTTTGCATCATCCCAGTCACCGTCTCGGTTCCAGTCAATCCAGCCATAAACATGGAAGCTAGTACCTGCATAATCAGGATCTTTACCAATTGTAACCTCAATATCACGGTCACGATTGAGCACATAAATACCATTCGCAGTCACGCCATCTTCATCAGCAAGATCAACTAAATTATCACCATCGGCGATACTAGTAGGTTGGCCATCAATATCAGTATCTAATAACACCCCTAAAAACAGATCGGGGTTATTATCAGTATCACCATCAATAACAATATGGTTGGCACCACCATTAGCTCTTAATGTTTGGTAATCACCCATTGCGGTTGACATCGATGTATCAGGTGCATCACCCCAGTCTTTATTATCAACATCAACAACAATATTGGCACTAAATTCTGAAGTATCTTGTAATTCACCACTCCCACCCGTTGTCGTACGTTGAGCAATGACAGTAATTTCATCGCCAACATTAATGCTCGACGTTGCAAATAAACTATCAAATGTTGAACCTGATTGGCCCGTAATACTGCCTAAATATGTTAAGCCTTCACCTGCATTTAACCCATCACTACCCAATTCACCGGTACCAACACTCGCTTTATAGACTTCAAAAGTAAATTCACCCGTGGCACACATATCACCAATAACACGTAGATTTGCACCTTCTAAAAAAGCATAAGTAATTTGTGGGCGAGCTAAATTATTATTGGCACCTGTTCCGGTATCGTTATTACATAAATCAGTATTTAATGAAACGCCTTCACCCGTTGCGAGATTATGAAGGTCAATGGCGTTATCAGTATTATTATCAAAACTATTTTTAGTAATTAAATACCCTTCAATATTGGTATTACCATCAATAGAAACCCCTGAATCACCATTATTATGAATAATATTACATTCGATTATCGATAGCTGACCACTTTGGAAATGCACTCCATTATCGTCCGCATTTTGAATGTCATTACTGGTGATAGTTTGGAATAAATCAACATTTGATGTATTACGTTGATATATTGCATCACTGGTTGCATCACGCATTATATTACCAGCGATATTAAGATAAGCAGGCACACCGTAACGAATATAAACATTGTGATACGGTGTTGCAGTGGTCGAGGTTGAACCCAATAATTGATTTTGTATTACTTGCCAATTAACAACATTGGTTTGGCTATTTAGATTATTTAAGGTGATATTATTATGCGCTGTTTTTATTGCGTTATAACGAATAATACCACTGTCACCATTAAGCGAGCCATTACCTGCATTTGCAATCGCAATACCCGCACACCCTAATGATGTACCACAGGTTTCTTGGCCAATAACCGCATCATTACCCGCAGGATCAATACCAATTAAGTTTTGCTCAATTAAGGTGTCAGTAATGCCCGCCGAGTAAATATTAATACCTAAAGAACCACCCGTCAGAGAGACATTTCGTACTGTCGTATTATCCGCATTAATAATTAATAATTCAGCGGCATAAGCACTGGCGTTAGTTGGCATATCAATTTGTAATTCAGGCTTCGCTAATGCAGGAATGGTTTCAACACTACACCCATCAGAGCTACCGACGGTTTGCGCTTCTGAATAATTACCTGAATTTGAATCGATGATCGTTGTACCGTCAGCATTGCTGTATGCCGTACCATCAATGATAGTATTTGCGCCATTAGTACCCGTTATTGTAGTTAAAGAGGTCGTTGGAGAAACAACCCACCAATCGCCAGCAGGATCAGTATCGTTTGCAGGAACTGTTGGTACAAAACGCATTTCATTAGCGCCAACAATTCTGTTGGCATTAATAATAAATTGATTTAAAGAACCTTGCGCTGATGTATTGGTATTAGTAACAACGTTATATGAGAAACCAAAATCAACATTAGTCTGATTGGTTGAAGTAAATGATAAATCAACCTTAGATATGTGTTCACGCGTAGTTGAGTTGGTGGTTGCATCAGCACGATCGCCATCAATACCACCATAACAAGCGCCAGAAGCCGTTAAAGGTATGTCGCCAGAGGTTGCATCACCATTGCTATCACAAAAAGCATTGGTATAGGTATTACTTGCCGCATAAGTTTGCTCTGAAATCGCAGTGCTGTCTGTTGGTGGTGCTGTTGCGACAAAATAGGTATCAATCGGTAATTCAGTGAAAGAATAAGCACCACTTGAGGTAGTCACTTGTTGTAGATAAGTATCGCCCGCACTCGGCACACCATCATTATCATCGTCTCGGTAAAGTCTTACTATTACTTCATTTGGTGTTACGCTATCAGAGGATATATCACTATCGCCATTTTCATCTAAATAAACCGTACCGCTAATATCAAAACAACCAATACAGAATCGATAATCTTCCACTTCACCACTATCAACTGTGGTTGAAATTGTTGACGTCGTTAACGCTGCATTTGAGATTCTAAACCGAGAGAAAAAATATCCAGTATTACTTCGATCTGCCACATCAACAATATAATCGACATTACACGTAAAGTTAGATCCTGATGTATTAGTACAATCTGCATTAGAAGAGCCCGCAGCAGGAACCGTTATCGCGACACCTTCATCAGCTTGAAAGGCATTATCTTGATCCCAATCAACCCAGCCAACAAATGTACGCGGTGAGCCAGTATTGTTATAAACGCTAGCAGAAACTGAAACGGCCCCTGTGCCAGCATCAATTTCAGACTGAGGAAAGCCAGTTATACCATCATCAAAAGTATCTGAATTTGCTAATGCACTATTGCGATTTGCAGTTTCAAAACTAACATTCGTCCCAAAACGCAAATTAATTCCGGTTAAATCGACATTATGACGAGCAACGCCATAACTACTTGGCGCATCTGTTGCTTCGAAGTTACACGCATAACCAGAGGTATTTACCCTTACACCACCATCATCACCAGCCCCCATAGATGAACCGCCGGATGCTGGTGTTTGGGTTCCTTCAATTTGAATACTGGTAATCGATGTCATCCAAGAAGGTAATAATATTTGTGAACTATGAGGATATTGACCAAAACTTGTTACACCAACATTACCGCCACCACTCAACATTGAAGCGCCACCCTGAGCAGATAAATTAGCGGTATTTTGGCTATCATTTGGCGTCACTAATTGAGCTACCGTTGTTCCATTTACTTTTAATCGAATGGTAATAGATTCAGTGTAGTCCCCGCGCCCTGTCCACTGATTACCGTTGTTCCACCCCCAATTGGCACTAATAATTATTCGACCACCAGAGCCAGTACCGCCGGTTAAATTGGTATTATAAACCCCAATATTTCGGGTTCCCCATCCATTACCGCCATCACCATCAAAATAGTAATTACCGCCAGAAGTTGTCGGTGAAGCGTAACTTTGAGAACACTGTTGAGCCTGAGCAATCGAGGTGTTGAACAACAACCCGCCACAAAAGCAAACAAGCATTAATACTCTACGGATAATTTTCATCTTTTCCATAACTCAACCAACGTAGTTAATCAGGGAACGAAAAAGAATGCAAAAACCACGCCTGTTATTTAAGCACGTTTATTGATGGGGATTAATGAGTAGCGGAAGGTCTAAAATAAGCAGAGTATCAATTAAAGAAACATCATGAAAAATATAAAAAAATATGTTTTTTTTAAATAAAAACGTTATCGATTATTTATAATAATAAACAATGACACTATCCGATGAAATAATGTCATTGTTTAATTACATATTTAATTTGCACGTATTTCTCGCAAATAGCGATAAATAGTATGAATGGAAATATCCAACCCTTTTGCTGCTATTTGAGCACTGTCTTTGAGATCAAAAATACCAAGATCATGTAATCGCGTTACAATTTCTCGACTTTTCTTTGAGGGAGGGATCGAATTATCACTCGTTACCTGCTCACGAACATTTTCAATCGAACTATGCATCATTTCATCACTATTACGCGCAAACGTTTCTGCGGTAACACCATGATCACAATAAGTACCGATTGTTGGCATCAAACTATGGATCATAGACTGAAATGGTGCATCTAAATCAAAGTTAACACAGAGTAAACCAATCGCTTGCTGCTGCTTATTACGGATCACGGTTGTTAATGAACGTAACATTCTACCGTCAGGCGCTTTAGTAATATAAGCGTCAGAAACATCTTTACCTTCATTTAATTTAACTAATGCAATATTAGTGATCGGCGCACCAACTTCACGTCCCGTAATATAGCCATTGGCAATCTTCATAATTGACGGATTACGCGCGTCTAAACAATGCAATAAGACTTCGGTATGCTCCCCCCACATTGCTGCAATCCCATCAACAATATTTTCCATGGCGTGAAGAATATCATAATCACTTTCTGTCAATTCATGCATTTTTTCTACCTTTTCTAAGCATCAAACCCCTCAACAAACAGCATTATTATCTTATCAATATTTCAGCAGACATAATATCAATGATTACAGTATATGTGTTTTCTATTCGATATATTGATATCTTACCAATACACATCAAAATGATACCAGTATTATAAATACTAATATTTTAGTGACCTATTGTGATTAGTATCATCATGACTAAAATAAAAAAATCCCGACCTAGGCCGGGATTATTTATTTAATTATGGAAGAACATTTACATATAAAGTAAACATTCAACTCATTAACTAAATTAGATAAAACGGATTTTAACCGCTTTAAGCTTATTACTTGAATCATCTAACGTAAATTCAACCATGCTACCAGATGAAGGCTGTGAACGACTGCAAACTTGAGACGCGTCAAAACGAATATCGCCACCAAGATCGCTAGTAATTAAACCAATTTTTTCAACTGGGTTGAAGCTACGAATAATACCTGTTTGTGAAGTCATAGTTTATATTTCCTTTACGCCCAAATATTGCTTTCTTATCAGCATTTATATTTGAGGCTATCAATTTGAGTTTAAATAGTTATATACCAAATAGTTAATTAACCTTGGTATAGAGCTTTACTCATTGACCTACTACTTCTTAACTATAAGATCACCCTTCTTATAGCTTTGCACTGCTACTACGTTTGCAACATAAACGGATAACAATGATTAGAAATGACATTGTGGTTTTATTTAAAACACATTAGGTCTGAGTAACAGACGAATCGAACATTAACGCCAAATTATGATGCTGTAAATATTTTTTTAATCAAAAACGATAATAATTTGTGGATAACCACTGAACAAAACAATAAATAACTGTTTTAAAACAAAAAAACAACAAACAAAAAAATAAATAAAAACACTGAATGTGTTCAAAAAACACACGAAACCACTAATAAAACATATTTCAATTACATTATTATTTCTATTTAACCTAAAATAAAAGAAATTATCATCCTTTGTTGAACAATAAATAGTCTGCATTTTTGAAAGGAATAATTACGATATAAAATGACTAGGTTTCTGATATCAGCACATGTAAAGTATACCGATATACACGATGGTTATAAGGAACCTCGATGAAAGGTATTCTATCAATACAGTCACATGTTGTTTACGGTCACGCTGGTAACAGTTCTGCAGTATTCCCTCTTCAGCGTATGGGCTTTGAAGTTTGGCCATTACACACAGTACAATTTTCTAACCATACTCAATACAAACAAGGTTGGACAGGTAAAGCTTTCCCTGCCTCTGATTTGATTGAACTCGTTAAAGGCATCAACAACATTGATCAGCTTAAAAACTGTGAAGCAGTCCTTACCGGATATCAAGGTAGTGCTGATCAATGTTTAGCCATTATTGATACAGTTAAAACAGTAAAACAACAAAACCCTAATGCTATCTATATCTGTGATCCTGTTATGGGTGATCCAGAAAAAGGATGCATTGTTGCTGACGGCATATCAGAACACCTTATTAATGATGTAATGCCATTGGCAGATGTTATTGTCCCTAACCAATTTGAACTTAGTCAGTTTGTTGGCATGACAATCAATACGCTGGAAGATGCTATTAAGGCTTGTCAGCACGCGCTAACACTCGGCCCTAAAATGGTGTTGGTAAAACATCTTCATAGTTTATCTACTGATAAATTTTCGATGATGCTAGCAACAAAAGAGGGCTGCTATCTAGCACAACGTCCACATTTGGCATTTGATAACCAGCCTGTTGGTGTGGGTGATTTAATTTCAGCATTATTTACCGGTGGTTTATTAAAAGGCTGGTCAGCAGAACAAGCCTTTGAGCATGCCCATAATGCGTGTTATGCCGTATTAAAAGAAACTCACCGCCGTGGCGAATGGGAACTGCAAACAATCGCCGCTCAAGATGAAATTGTCGCACCGACTGAAATTTTTCCAATTACAGAAATTAAATAAATAACCCAGTCATCAGATTATAAAAAAAGCAGCTTATAACGCTGCTTTTTTTATTCTTATTCTTATTCTGTTAAATTACAACACATTACCATAATCATCAAATGAACGACGTTTTACAAGTGTTAGTGTCGTCGCAACAGAAAGCACACCGGATACAAATATCGCTACCATGATCACTAACTGGTATTTAACAGCGACCAGCGGCATTGCTCCGCCTAAAATTTGTCCCGTCATCATACCCGGTAGGCTCACAATACCTAACGTTGCCATTGAAGCTAATTGTGGCGCTAATGCCGCTTTAAAAGCCGTACGAATAAAAGGCTGAGCAGGATTAGGCGCTCCCATCGTTAAATAATATTGATATTCTTGATGATTCTCTTTCAGTAAACTTCCCCAACGAGACAATGCCAACACATTCGCAGTTAAGCTATTACCTAATAACATCCCTGCTATCGGGATCATATATTGTGCTTGCCACCATGGTGAAACTTGAATAACCCCCGCCAAAACCGCAGGTAATGCCACCGATAATGCGATAACTTGCCCACAAATAACAGCGGGGATCACGCGAAATAGGTTTACATCAGAACGTTTACAAATGGTGTAACTGGCAAACAATGCCATGACGGTTAACCAAATCACGTTAAGGCTAAGACTTTGCCAACCAAATAATGTATGTAAATAAATCCCAACGACAGATAACTGTAAAGTCATCCGTAATACAGACATGATCAGTGTGCGACTTAATCCCAATTGCCAACGCTGAAATAAGAGTAATGGAATCAGTAATAATAGGTAAAACCCAGCCATAGCTGACCAATGTAAATCGATAGTATGATTAATGGTTGCGGTCATTGGTCTATTCCTGATTCAATATCCATATTGTGTACCTGATCAGCTGTCGCAAGCCATACCGGATCATGAGAAACCGAAATACAGATAACATTTAATGCTTTCACTAATGAAATAATTTTATCTCTCGCCATAGGATCTAATGCTGACGTAGGCTCATCCATTAACCACACCGAACGTTGCATCATCACTGCTCGTGCAATGGCTAATCGTTGCTTTTCACCACCCGATAATAATACGACATCTTTATCAAGCTCAACTATCAGTCCTGCATCAGTTAATGCTTGTAAGCAATCAGACTCTGTGGGTTTTACATGAGGTGATTGCATTGCCTTCATATGCCAAGGCAATAGTAAAACCTCTAAGACAGTATCCGCTCCCATCACTGGTTGTTGTGGCAAGTAGCATATTTGTTGACGCCAAAATGGTAATGACCCACTATCAATACCTTGTTGCTGATAATTAAAAGAGCCATTTTGTGGCGCTTTAAGTCCAGCAATAACTTGCAATAAGCTACTTTTTCCACAGCCAGATGCACCCGATAACGCTAAATGCTGCCCTGGTAATAAATCAACCGTTAATGACTCTACTTGTACATTTTCAAAACCTGATCGTAATTGAAAAAAGCGTAAAGCATCATAAGAGATAGACGTCGATATTGAAGATGAATTTATCATGGCAATTAACACAAATAACGATTGAGAATGATAAGTGTATAAAAACCAAAAAATTACTCAAATGGTTTACGTTAATGATCGCTATGAATCAGATCGATACAGGCAGTATCAATGATATAGATGGGAGAATTACATTTGATACGTAAAATACAAATAAAAAAATACCGACACAATGTCGGTATTTTCAAAACTTTTAACGTAAGTGCAAATTAAGCAGCTTCAACGTTTGCAGCTTGAGGACCTTTCTGGCCTTGTTCAACGTCAAAAGAAACCTTCTGACCTTCAGCTAGCGTTTTAAAACCTTCGCCAGAGATAGCACGGAAGTGAACGAATACGTCAGCACCGCCGTTATCTTGAGTGATGAAACCGAAACCTTTCTCTTCGTTAAACCACTTAACGATACCAGTTGATTTAGACATGACTGTCTCCAATATTTTATTAAATAATTCGCAAAATTGCGTAATGTAGCCAGAAAAAGAATTATTTATAGTTTATGAGTGGAAAGCTTCATGACACTGGTAAAGCGCTACAAAGAAAGTTTTCTAAAACATAATGTTACATATAAATAGGTCTGAATTACAGGCCGAGCTCTATACTAATGAAATTAATCCTATTGTATAGCCTTTTTTTTAATTTTTAACGTTCTACAAACAAAAATTTTATTTTTTAATGCTTATTCGAGATATTATACGCTAAAAAACAAGCTGATTATTTGCACTAAAAAACATCAACATTATGAAAATATTAATATTTAAATTTACTACTTATACTTACATGCCAATAGAACTTCAATAAATAAATATGAACAGTTTTTTACTGACTGTCGTTTACTATTAAAATAACCCACAAAAAAGGCAATATGCCGAAACATATTGCCCATAATTTGATCTTAAATAACGCTTATTTCGTTACGATACGATCGAGTGTGACTACTGAATACGATAGTGGGACCAATTGATGGCGAGTTTGTCCAACATAATCAATAAAGGCTTGTGCATCGGTATCACAATCAGTGTTTGCCGCTTTACAATCAGGTGCTTTACCTTGATAAATAACTTGATATTTATCACCCTGTTTTTCAATCTTTTTAACCTTGTAACCCACTAATTTTCCATTCACATCAATAAGATCGATACGATTAGAATGTTTATTTTGAGCAGTAAATATCGGAGTCCAGCCATCGTTACCTGTCGCATTATAATTATTAATCACGACATTGTAGGTTTTGTTATCTTGTAATGGTGTCCATACAGGGTGTTTTTCAGTACCCGACATCACATCAACACTGGTTAAATGGCCCGCTTTATGTGCCTTGGTTTCATCAAAAGTATAACGAATATGACCGCCGTATGGGTATTTACCCGCATGTGCGCCTTCAGGTAACGTCGCGGTGATTGTATCTTGTAATAATTGCTTAACCGTTGAACCTTTTAATGACAACACTGATAAATAATTAGAAAACGGTAACATTTCTAAACGGACATTACCTTCACGGTATTCGCCTTCATTAATATTAGTACGAATACCGCCCGCACCAATTAGTGCAAAATCAACCTTTTTACCTGTTACTTTTTGAACTTGCGGTAAATTAGCCCAATAATACTGGCTTTCTGCAATTAATGGCGCAACGGCTGAACCATGCTTATCCGCTGCACCACTATCTCCAGGGCGACGCTCATGTATAATTTCAATCGGTACTTGAGCAATGATGCTACCATAGGCTTTTTCTACAGCAGGTTTGTATTTAGTATCGATTTCATGACGAAGCTGACTATCTTCATTAATAATAACGATGTTCTTTTGCTTAGCGATAAACTGTTCTACTTGTGCCGTTTGTGCCGCAGTAAACTTGTCTTGTGGTTTACGATCTGATTTATGATAAAACACATCGTTACTTAGTAGCGTATTATGCCCAGCGCAGTTGGTTACTTCACCTTGACTGTTAAAGCTAACATTTACCTTACCGATAGCTTCTGCATATTTTCCAGCTTGCACAATACAGGTTGACGCTTTGCCATTTGGATTTTTCACCATTTGTGCATAAGGACCAAAATTACTCCAACCGATATTCGTGAAATCGCCTAATAATGTATGTGAATGTCCACCAACAATTAAATCAATACCGTTCACTTTTTCGGCTAAAGCAATATCCGTTGCATTACCAATATGAGTTAACGCAATAACGTCATTAATCCCTTTAGATTTAAGAAAATCAACCGTTGATTGTGCTGTTTTTACTTCATTAAGAAATTTCACATCCCCCGTATGTGGGGCAATATTTGGCATATCTTGTAAAGATAAACCAAATACAGCAACTAAATTTTTATGCTTTGGTAAGTTATTAATATCTTTTACAACGGTCTTATGATCACCATCAAAGGCAAAAATTTGATAAGGTAAAATATTTGTCTGCCCATTGAAATTAGTGTCATGGCTAACATCAACATTTGTTGCAATAATAGGGAAATCTAAACTACTCACAAAACGATTTAATTTTTGATTATTAAGATCAAATTCGTGATTACCTAATGCCATGCCATCTAACCCCATTTGGTCAAGAAGATCAGCATTCATCGCACCTTGGTTTATTTTAAAATAAGCACTACCTTGGAAAGCATCACCGGCATCTAAAAACAACAAACTCTGGTCATTCTTTTGTGCTTGCGCTTTATATTGTTTAACCATTGCTTGCAGACGAGGATAACCGCCAAACTCATTAAAGACTTCAACACCGTTCGCAGAAAAACTAGACTTCACCGGATCAAAATGCGAGTGAGTGTCGTTAATATGAGCAACAGTAAGTGTGAAAGGTTGATGTTGAACGGCAGGTGTTGTAACACATCCAGAAAGAGCTAAAGTGATCGATAGTGCGATAAGTGGCTTACTAAACATACGAAATCCTTACTACGTTGTAATCGTTTGCGCCGCAGCATACTCCACATTAAATTCCTTTTCAGCATTATACGTCAAAATAATATTCTCTAAATTTGAATTTTTATTTTGACTGATATAAAACGGCTTCTTCACTAAGAAACCGTTTCTATAGCAAATTTATTGCAACAATTTACCGTTATACTCACCAGTTAAAGTTTTGAGATAAGCCGTAATTTTATCAATCTCATCAGGGCTTAATTTCACACCAACTTGATACAACGTCATATCATTTACCGCTTGCTCTAATGTTTTCGCACTCGCATCATGGAAATAAGGGGCGGTTAATGCAATATTGCGTAAAGTTGGCACTTTGAAGCGATGCATATCGTTGTCATCTTTCGTGACGTTAAAACGACCACTATCAACGTCAGTAATATTACCTCGATCACCAAAGTAGTCATCTTTAAGCCCCATGACTTCAAATGATAAGCCCCCCATCGCCTGACCACTATGGCATGTTTGGCACTTATTCTGTTTAAACAGCGCATAACCTTGTTGTTCTTTTGTTGTTAGCGCGGTTTTGTCCCCTTTTAGAAATTTATCAAACCGACTATTTGGTGTAACTAAGGTTTTCTCAAACTCAGCAATCGCATTAGTAATACTGTATTCACTGATCCCTTTTTGTGGGTAAATAGCATCAAATTGTGCTTTAAGTGCGGAATCTTGATCTAATTTGTTAATAATATTCGCCCACGACCCGGCTCCCATCTCAATCGGATTCATCGGCGGCCCTCCCGCTTGAGCTTGTAAATCATTTGCACGACCATCCCAGAATTGATGAATATTAAACACAGAGTTAAATACTGTCGGGGCGTTAATCGGTCCTTTTGATCCATTAATTCCCGTTGAGGTTTTTAGGTTATCAACCCCGCCAGTTGTCAGACTATGACAAGTTGAACACGCAACAGTATTATCACCAGATAAACGGGTGTCATGATAAAGCACTTCACCTAATTGTACTTTCGCCTGATTCACTTTAAATGTGGCAGAAATAGGCTGCACAGCATCATTTTGATACTCACTGCTCACGAGAGGATCTGAATAATATTGGCGACGTTCTTGCTTAACCCAGTCTAATAAAGTATTGGTTTCTTGCTGTGATAAATCTGAACGCCAATGCATTAATAAAAATTGTTTAGGTGGCATCGCATGATCATTTAACACTGACTCAAGCTTGGCTAATTCAACCTGAGAAACAGGGGTATTATGCTGTACTTGCTCCATAAGCATCGAAATATTAAACTGGCGTAAAGCATGATCAATATCACGTTGCATCAACTGTTTAGCCCCTGGAACATTGGCATAAAATGGCATTTCACTATTTTTTGTATGGCAGTACTGACAACCATTTTGGTTAAAGATATTAAAAGCTTGCTGTGAAAGAGGATCAGCTTTAACCAAATTTGTTTGAGATAAGTATTTTTTATGCAGTGTTTCATCACCTTGATCAACGGCATATACCGTTGCTAAATAACCGACGATACCCGCACTGATCGCACTCGCAATATATGATGACTTTTTCATGAAGATTCCCTATAAAGATATTTTGAGAGAAAATAATAGCTTCTAAGGAAGAGTTCAAAACGAAAAAAACGGATGCTTTAATTGAGGAATTCGATTAAACATTATTTTATACCAAAATTTAAAATATATCCTTTTAATATCATAAAGATAATAATCACCATTAATAATTAACAAATAAAGCAGCTAAATTTAACTTATGGTTTTATTGTTTTAGATCAATTACTGAAATATTCATTATTTACTGTTTAGTGCTATTTATTTTTAAATATCATCACCAATAAAACATCTATTTTTTTAATTTTAAATAACAATTTATTAAACAGTAAAATAAAAGAGCAATGACAATAATATCAATGCTCTTTTTTCAAGATAAATACTTATTTTGTTATTTTAAGATCTGTTTTAGGGATACAACAACACGCTAATATTTTACCTTGCTGCCTTTCTTGCGGTAATAACGCAGGGACATCAGGCTGTTCAACCTGCCCCGAAGTTAAAGTTACTTTACACGCGCCACAAAAACCAGCACGACAGCTATAATTAATTTCAACACCCGCTGTCTCTGCTTGTTCTAATAACGTTTGCTGATTATTACCCCTAAAAATATGACCATCAATATTAAGCTTTACAGCTTGTTTTGGTGTTGATGATCCACCTAAAGGACCAAAAGCTTCTTGATGATAACGCGCAGGAGATACGCCCATTTTCAATAATAACTTTTTAGCCGTATCCATAAAGGCATTGGGGCCACACACAAACACTTGGCGCTGATCTAAATCGCTGATCATGGCTAAATGACTCAGACTTAGTCGCCCTGACTCACCTTGCCAATCTCGGCGTGGCTGACTAAGCACAATCCGTAAATCAAGTGATGGGTGCATCTTTTCAAGTTGATGTAATTCTTGTAGCGAGGGAATATCCGCTTCAGTGCTGCATTGATGATAAAACACAACATCACGAATATTATCGTTATCAGATAAATACCGCAGCATAGATAACATCGGCGTAATACCACTTCCCGCAGACAATAATAATAACTTATCAGTATGAATCCCTAAGTGGAAATCACCACCTGGTTTATCAGCAGCAAGTACATCCCCCACTTGAAAATACTGATGTAACCAATTAGATATTCGGCCATCATCAATTCGTTTTACTGAAATAGCATAACGCCCAGGGCGAGACGGACTGGAAGATAACGTATAGTAGCGAGTAATAAACTCACCATTAATCTCAAGTTGTAACGGCAAATGCTGCCCTGGTAAATAAGGCGGTAACGATAATTGCTGATGAGACTCAAACCAAAACGTTGTAAAATCAGCGGCAATGTCTTCTCGTTCAACGCAAGTAAGTAATAACTTAGTTTCAGCATTATCAACATAAACTTGTTTGGGTTGCGTTTCTAAAACTTCAATGACATCCCCTGCGCGAATCATACCTTCATTTAAAGCCACTAAATTTTGTCCAAAAAAGACATCTCCTGCCGCATCAGCGCGAAACGTCGCCATGGTTTTTAATGGCTCTTTTAGCGCATTAAACTCGCCAGTTAGTGGATCTACAGTTGTTAGAATACACCGCGCACAAGGTTTAACAATTTCAAACTCAACCTCACCAATGCGGATCCGTTTCCATTCATCTTCAGCAAAGGCATCAGTATTAGACACCACTAAATTAGTTCTAAACTGCGCCATGGTGTGATGGTCACGACTACGTTCATTTAACGCAGCCAATGAGGCCTCACTGATGACCAATAATGGATAGCCATCGGCAAAACTAACATTATGACCAATTTTTGAGCGTACTCGATTAGATTGTTGACCACAAAAAAGTAACTGCACCGAATGACCAATAATATCGCTGAACCATTGATTCGCGATCATCGTTGTTGTGTAAGCACTAAAATTATCATTCCACACGATTGCAGATGCATCAACCATTGTAAAATCAGCATACTGTAAAACTAAATCGGTTTTATTTGGGTGTTGCAGCACTAATCCTGTCATCGTTAGTGTTGCAGTGATTTTTACCATTTGTGGATATTTACGGGCAGTGATCATCGCACCTTCGTCACTCGCTACCATAAAACGACGATCAAAGGCTAACCCCTGCTTTTCTACCCAAGCGTGAGATTGTGTTAATGCTGCTGTCGATTTTACTGGATAAACATGTATCTGTGATAATGTCGGTACGACTAAGGATTGGCTCACGGGAATCTCCATATATAAAAACAATATTAACAAAACCTAGAGTAATTATTTAATATTCACAGACAAATAGACACCCTTATCATTATTAATGAATAATTATTTTTCGTTATGACAGTAATTTATTACGTATACAATTTTACAGCTTATGCTAAATTTATAAAAATTCCGTTTGTATTATTTATACTATCAATATTGTTATTTGGAGACGCTATGCCCCTTTTACGTTCTTTTTGGCGTTATATTACCCACTACTTTCCTAACGTTGGTTTGCGTCATCTGCATACCACGCTTGCTGGATTAATTATTCTTCAAATATTAAACAGTAATTTAGTACATATGACGCATGCTGGTGCCGTAAAAGTAGGCATGTCTAATACTATTTTCTTGTGGTTGCATATTATTCTTGGCTCATTAACCGTACTTGCTACCATTGGTATGATTATTTTCATGCTAACTAAACAATCATTTAGACAATTTTTCCCGTATCTTTTCGGTGATAATGCTGTTTTAAAAGATGATATAAAGCAGATAATGAAAGGAAAGTTACCTGAACCTCGTGAAAAAGGCTTAGGTAATATTATTCAAGGTTTAGGTATTGGTGCATTAATCCTAATTGAAACGGCAGCATTAGTTTGGTTAGTATTATGGTTAAACCACTCTCCTTATGCCAACGAAGCACGTGAAATACATAAATCATTAACAGGGCTAATTGAAGCTTATTTAATTGGTCATGGCGGCATGGCACTACTGCATTTCTTTGTGGAACGTAAACGCTTTAGTTAATGTTTAAAAGAAAGAAATAAAAAAGACAATAAAAAACGCAGAGCTTCTAGCTCTGCGTTTTTATTTGAGGCTTATTTGGCTTTTACCGCCCAACCACAAGGTTGAGGATATATTCGTTTAATTATTTTTTTATTCTGTTTTTTAAGCAAAATATGACAAGTTTCGATAATTAAACCAAAGGCCATCGCAAAATACACATATCCTTTGTTCAAGTGAATAGCAAAACCTTCCGCCATTAACATACCGCCAAGCATAACCAAGAACAGCAGTGCTAATGTTTTTAATCCCGGATAGCGCATCACATAATCGTTAATTTTCTCAGCACATAGCACCATAATAACTGCTGACGCTAAAATAGCGGCAACCATCAGTGGAACTTCACTGGTTAAACCCACCGCAGTGATCACAGAGTCCATTGAGAAAACCGCATCAACCGCGACAATCTGCAATAACACTAATGCTATACCGGCTCTGACTGTGCTTGCTTGTTGCTGGTGAGCATGACTAAAGCACATCCACAATTCTTTTAAGCTTTTCGCTAATAAGAAAGCACCACCACCAATCATGATTAAATCACGTCCAGAAAAATCATAATTCAGCACATTGACTAATGGTTGGGTTAACGACATTACCCAGCTAATAGAGAACACTAAACCAATACGCGCAGCAACAGCTAATGCAATACCAAGATTACGGGCCATTTTACGTTGATGTACAGGTAGACGTTCACAAAGTACAGAGATGAATACGATATTATCGACACCTAAAACCACTTCAAGTGCAAATAGGGTCGCAAAGATCATTAACGCTTCAGGTTGAAGGAATAACTCTAGCATTGAACAAACTCCATAGAAAAGGAGTTAGGAATTAAAGAACAACTCGAGGGGTCGTCCATATGTGTTTTGATACCTCAATAAAGAATGAAACTGTATTTGAGCAGTAAATACAGTAAATGAAAACCTCTCAAATGTAACCAAATGTAATGAGTTTTGTTTATAAAACCCACCTTAGTATGTGGCACCTATTGATGATGAGTTAATATTAAAAATGTTCACTAAGTGTATAAAATTAATAAATATGCCTACCCGTTCACTTTTGCGTTATATGCAAAAGTCTTTTAGTTTCATCGTTATTGCATAATAAACAGCAAAGGTTCATATTACATACATCTTATTAATTTAATAAAAATATCCACCTAAAAGTAATGTAAAGGATTATTTATGGAAGTTACATTTTTAGGATATATAGCGTCAGCATTCATTATATTATCGTTATTGATGAAGAATATAAAATTACTCAGATATGTAAATTTATTAGGCTGTAGCTTATACGCTATATACGGTTTAATCATACAATCATGGCCTGTATTTGCTATGAACTTCATCTGTGTAGGCATTAATTTATATAGAATATATACATTAAAATATGAGAATAAAAAACTGAATAAGGAGAACTACTTATGATTTTAATTACAGGTGCGACTGGTAATCTTGGTCAATTAGTCATCAAAGAGTTACTAAATAACAAAGCTGAGTTTGTTGCTGGTGTTCGTAATATTAATCAATACAATGGCCATCATTGTAATCTAGAATATATTGACTATGACAATCTCAGCGTAATGAGAAACGCATTTAAAAATATTGATACTATCATCTTTATTTCAGGTAACACTGAAACCGAACATAGAATACAACAACATCGAAATTTAATTGATGCGGCTAAACAAGAAAACATTAAACATATTATCTATTTAAGTTTTATTACTGTTACTGACCCTCATTCCAAATTTTCATTTACACGCCAACATATTGATACAGAGAGCTATTTAAAAGCATCAGGTATAAGCCATACTATTGTACGTAGTTGTTGGTATATGGAAAACATTAAAACAGAAATAATCAATGCATTGGACAATCAAGTTTTTATTGATAACTCAAACACAGGTAAAATAAGTTTTATTTCTCGACAAGATGTTGCAAAAGGCTTAGCTCAAATTGCTATTAATGTAAATCTACAAGATAGAATCTACACCTTTACTGGCTCCGCTGCGTATTCTATGCAGAATATTGTAGATTTAATGAATGCCAATTGTCATAAACAAATCAAATATACACTTTATTCTGATAAGGATTATAAAAAACGCTTAATTGATGCCAAATTACCCGAATTCTTAGCTGAAGCGATCACATTAAACCGTGTTGATATTGATAATGGTGATTATGCATTTATCTGCCAAGATGTTAATTTTATTAATAAAAAATCACCATTAGATATAAGCGACTATATTTTTTCTATTTGTTGCACACATTAAAAACATAACAATAATTACTAACAAAAACAGCTACCACTTATCACTTGAAAATTGAGGAGGTTTTAATATAAATCTCCTCAATTTTTTTGTTGTCCTTAAATAATTATTGGTTATTTTTAATATTTAAATAATGATAAGTATCCAATCCCTTTATTGTTTCTGGTCTCGCACAACATCGGGCAACCCAATCAGTAATATTTGAATAAATACTCATATCAATGACGTCTTCAATATTATAGAAATTAATGATCCAAATAATCCACGGAAACATTGCAATATCTGCTATAGAATATTTATTATCAACAAGAAATAATTTATTATTAAGTTCACTATTTATATAATTAAGAACAATAATAGTTTCTTTTAAATATCGTTCACGTGGATAAGGATCAATAATTTTATCATTATGATAAGTAGAAAAATGCCCATAAGCACCAAAAACAGTGCCTTCTGTACTTGCTTGATAAAAAAGCCACTCTATTGTTTTTGTTCTACTTATTATATCGTTAGAAATAAAATCATTATACTTATCAGCCAAATACAATAAAATTGAACACGATTCTGCAATAACATTCGATTCTCCATTAGGATATTCTTTATCTATTAATACCGGTATTTTATGTCGGGGATTTACAGCTGAAAACGCAGCCGAAAATTGTTCGTTTTTAGTAATATCTATATTAACCAAAGTATAATCTAGTTTTAGCTCTTCAAGTAAAATAGGTATTTTTATCCCATTAGGAGAGCCAATTGTATAAAGTGTAAGATTTTTCATTAATTCACCTATTTTTATAATTACACAGAAATTCAATTAAATTGTTCTTGTATAATCATATTTTAATTTTAAAGTATTATCATAGTAATAAATTATGATAGTATTTTATCATCATTCAATTTCTTTAAGGATTAAGTTATGGAACTCGATAAACTCCTGATTAATATACGTCAATGTGAAATTTGCAAAGGTAAATTGCCTTATCCGCCAAACCCATTATTACAAGTTGGTTATAAAGCTAAGATATTAATATTAGGGCAAGCCCCCGGAGAAAAAGCACATTTTAAAAATACATTATTTGATGACATGAGTGGAGAAAGATTACGCTCATGGTTAGGGGTCAATAATGACGATTTTTATGATAAAAACATCTTTAATATTATTCCTATCGGGTTCTGTTATCCGGGAGTTATTATCGTGGATGGTAAGCGAAAAGGTGACAAGCCTCCCCGCCCAGAATGCAGAGCAACATGGCATCCGGTTTTATTACCAAAATTAAATAATGTTGAACTGGTTATTTTATTAGGTAAATATGCGATAGATTATTATTTAGGTAAGAAAACGGCGGTTACTACCGAAGTATTCAATCAAAAAAACCGTGATAATAATATTTTTGTCATTCCTCATCCGAGCCCAAGAAACAATATTTGGCTTTATAAAAATCCCGCATTTGAATCCACTATCCTGCCAATTTTAAAGCAAAAAATAGCAACAATTATTGATCACCACCAATAAAAAACACATCTTTAATATTGTAAAATATGAGTACAATCATTTTTGCTATCATTTATTTTTATTCCATTTAAATTTATATAGTAAACATGCTAAAAAAGAGGTATTAAATTATAATACCTCTCGATAATAACTATTTAAATATCACTTTAAATCAAAATATTATCTTACATCGGCAACTTTATTTTGAAATATTAACTTAACTAAAAATAGTGCTAATATAATGCCCCCTAGACTAAATAAAAGATCGCCAGGCATTCTAGTCCATACTAAATGTTGAACTAATTCACTGTGTATTACCTCAGGGCTACGCGCATACCAATAACCATGATTAATAACAGCAAAGAATTGCACAATACCGACGGGTAACAACGAAAAGACCAACATCGCACCTAATCCTAAATTCAGTGTCCAGAATACATATTTTAAAAGTTTTTCACTCCACAGTTTTCGCTTACTACTTATACCACGTAAACAAATAAGCATTAAGCCGATACCCAGCATGCCATATACCCCCATGAAAGAACCATGCGCATGAGCTGCTGTCGTATTAAGACCTTGAATATAATAAAGTGAAATCGGTGGATTAATTAAAAAGCCTAAGATCCCTGCCCCCACTAAATTCCAGAACGCAGTGGCAACAAAAAACATAATTGCCCAATGATAGTTGTGTATCCAAGGTGTTGTTTTTAAATAACGATAGCTCTCAACCGCTTCAAATCCGATCAGAGCTAACGGCACAACCTCTAAAGCAGAGAAGATAGCACCCCATGCAACAATGGATGTTGGTGTGCCTGCAAAATAAAGATGGTGCAATGTACCTAATAAGCCACCCGTTAAGAAAATGATAGTGGTAAAGACCACAGCACTATTTGCAGTTTTCGCTCTAACTAAACCAAGACGTACAAACATAAGTGCAATCACAGATGTAGCAAAGGTCTCAAAGAACCCTTCAACCCATAGGTGAACCACCCACCAACGCCAATACTCAGCCATAGCTAAATTAGTATGTTTACCCTGTAATAGCCCTGCGCCATAAAATAGGCCAATTGCTACACAAGATGAATAGAGTACTAAAATAACCGGACGATCATTGCTGTTTTTAACCAAACTAGGATAAATAGCGGCGGTGACTAACGCTAACCAAACTAACAAACCAATAAATAGCAATATCTGCCATACACGGCCCAGATCAATATACTCCATTCCCTGATGACCAATTAAGAAACTGGTATCTAAATTGAAGTATTGTTGAATAGCGAACCATTCTCCAGCCATCGAACCGAAAACAATAAAGACCAACACAACCCATAACACGTTCACACCTAATCGCTGATATTTAGGCTCATGTTTTGATAGTGATGTCGCAATATAAAGGCCAGTGCCTAGCCATATTGTTGCGATCCAAAAAACAGCCAATTGTGTATGCCACGTTCGAGTTAAAGAATACGGCAATATTTTAGCTAACGGGATACCATAAAAGTCTTGGCCTTCAACAGAATAGTGCGCGGTAATTCCACCTAATACTATTTGTAGTAAAAATAATGCAATCGCCGTAATAAAATATTTACCAACAGCCTTTTGAGACGGTGTAGGCTTGATATTAATTAATGGATCTTGCGATGGAATAGCAGGAAGCGGGTCATGACGTAGCGCTGCTTAATACCACGCAAGGCCACCAATCCCCATTAAAAGTACAACAAGACTTAACACTGACCACACGATATTATCAGAAGTGGGTATATTGCCTATACTAGGATCATACGGCCAATTATTAGTATAACTGTAGTTTTCATTAGGGCGATTTGTTACCGCAGCCCAAGCTCCCCAGAATAAAAAAGCATTAAGTTCTTCACGATGTTCACGCGATGGAATGGTGTTATTTTTCATTGCATAATCTTGGCGAAGCTTATCTAAGCTTTTATCATTACCAAAAAGTTTGATGTTATGAGCAATAACTTCATCAATAGCCAGCCCACGATCGTTCGATATGGTGATCACTTTTGTTGTTGGATTAAAGCTATTCTGCCTAATCTCGTCTCTTATTTGCTGCTGTAAAAACGCTTGCTTAGGATTTGCTAACGTCGCATATAATTGCCCAAACTGTTGTTTCGCTAAGATGTTAAGCCATGCTTGATTCTCACGGTGAAGCCAATCCGCAATCCAATCGGGAGCCACATATGAGCCATGCCCCCAAACAGATCCTAATTCATGCCCACCCATAGAGCGCCAGACTAACTCACCCTGCTCTATATCTTTTTTAGTGAAAATTACCTTACCTGATGTCGTTACGACTTTTGACGGAATCGGAGGTGCTTCTTGATATATTTCGCTTCCTAAACTTAATAAAACAGCAAAAGAGATAAAACAAATAGCGAATAATACTATTACACTGGCCTTTAATCTGCTCAAAATGGTGTCCTCTAAAATCAAAGTAACCACTTATAGGCATAAGCCATGCCAACAATTAACATTATGATTTAAATGCAATTTATATCAATAAACAGTCATAAAGACCAAACAGCTCATAGTACTAATGACACCAACATGGTTATAATGACATTATAAATACATGTTATGGGTAAATGAGGAAATAAAACCTAGGTATGTCTAATATTGTTAATAAAAATCATATAGTTAAACATTCAAAACGGGAAATAATAGGATTTTCAGCGGCAGCAAAAAAGCTAAAACAAGATATAGAAATAGTCTCTAACAGTGAATTAAATGTTTTAATTCAAGGCGAAACTGGCGTTGGAAAAGAATTAGTTGCCGAAGCTATCCATCAAAAATCAAATCGCTTTTTATCAAATATGGTATATCTCAATTGTGCAGCCTTACCTGAAAATATCGCAGAAAGTGAACTTTTTGGACATATAAAAGGGGCATTTACTGGTGCAATAAATAACAGAATTGGAAAATTTGAACTCGCCAATAAAGGGACTTTATTTTTAGATGAAATTGGCGATTTATCACTAAGATTACAAGCAAAATTATTACGAGTACTACAATATGGTGATATTCAACGGATAGGGGCTGATACCGTATCCCATGTCGATGTCCGTATTATTGCAGCAACTAATGTTGATTTAATCAAAGCAATTGATAACCATACTTTTAGAGAAGATCTCTATCACCGCCTAAATGTTTATCCAATAATAGTGCCAACATTACGCGAAAGAATGACTGATATTTTACCTATCGCCGAATATATTTTAGAAAAAATTAAGCATGAATTAGTTCTTTATAAATTATATTTGACGCCTCACTGTATTCATTTATTAGAAAGCTATAGCTGGCCTGGCAACATACGTGAATTAGAAAATAGCTTATATCGAGCAGCATTAGTGGCTAAATTTGAACAATGTAATAAAGATATCTGCATACATGCTAACAATATTTTAGTGAATAATGAGACAGCTCAACCTTTAACTAACGTGCCAATTGAAGAAAATATTAAAGATAATAAAACACATTTATCACTGCGTGAAGCTACTGAGATTTTTCAATATCAATATATAAAGAAAACACTGGCACAACAAAAAGGAAATTGGTCAAAATCAGCATCAGCACTACAAGTTGATTGCAGTAATTTACATCGACTTGCTAATCGATTAGGGCTCAAGGATAAATAAATTATTTGTCCGTCGATATAGAAACAAAAAATATTAAGATTCGCGCCTGAAAATAAAAACAACCTCAAGGATGAGGTTATCCACATAGATTATATTCATAAAAAATAACGCTCTGATTATTCCCTTCCATTGCGACAAAACCCGCTTTTTGAAGTAATTTTTTCGAAGCCTCATTTTTCACATCTACACCGCCAATCAGTTTTTCAACCCATTGGTTATCACGACAATATTGAAGCAAACCAATCAGTAATTCACTACCGTAACCTTGATGCCAATGAGATTCAGCTAATAAATAACCTAAATGGGCGGTAGCAACATCTGATTCAGAAAGGAAAACAAAGCCAATAATCGAATCACAACCTTTATGCTTAACTGAGCATAAATGACTTTCTGATAACATTCTCATAAGCCAAGTTTCGGCTTCTGATGTAGTATTAATTTCATGAAAATACGGTGGTAACGATTCGACAACCGAAGCAGAAAGTAAACTAATAATCTCTGATAATAAGATTGATTTCATTAATTCTGACATCGAATAAAAATCAACATTTACAACCTCAAGTCTAGTTGTCGTAAATGCTAGAGATGTAAATTTAGATTTATTTATCACACTGCCACCATAATGAAACAAAGACTCGACAACTTAACAACACAACTTTGGCACAACGTTGGCACAACGTTGGACAGCCAAATATTTTGTTATAAAATAGAGCCCCTAAAAAATAAACTATTCCATCAACAACAAACTCTTTTACTATAAAAATTACGGCTTGTTATTTATATTCTTTGTTAAATCAATGCTGTTTCCATATTTCAGGATCAATAAAACCCACAATCCTGACGGTTATTGTAGTATTTTTATCTGATTATAAGAAACTATATCTATTTAGGGTGCAACTGGTGACTCGCTGATTTTCCTTTGCACCAATGCCCACCTGCATGTTGTTTGAAAGCACACATTCGGGACCATTTGCCGCTTACATTGGCATAATGTTCCATAAATTGTTCACTATGCTCAAGCCAAGCATCAGGCGTTATTCCCAATTGTTGCAAAATCTTTGATTGGCTAGATGCAATAAAACCTTTTTTATCATTTCGAATACAACGGCCAGTCCAATCAATAAGTTCGAGATAATCGACAAAAGCAAAATTTATCCCTGGTATTTTCTCCTGATGTTCAGCACCAACAAAGGGTAATAATTGAAAGTGACCTTTATTTGATGGTGATTGTTTAGCAGAAGTTTTCAGTTGCTGATATTCACGAATGCGCTGCTGAATTGAAGTAAAATCAGACTGTTCGAGTGATGGTATAACGCCAGCCCTAATCGGATTTAAATCAACATACATCATGCACGATAATAACGCTTGTTCATCTAGTAATGCTTGAGATTTAAACCGTCCTTCCCAAAACGCCCCTTTACATTGATCTTCTTTATTGGCTTTGCGGGCGATTTCTTCATTAAGGCAGCGCATAAACCAGCTAATACTGCCTAATCGTTGTTGCCATTCAGCCACTAAATTTGATAATGCTTGTTGTTTATCTGCGCCTATTTGCCCTTCTTTTAAGAAATCGACCGCAATAGGATGACCATTAAATAACTGTAACCAACGCGATATTACCGCTTCTTGAGTTAGCTTTTGTTGTTGCTCTGTATCTATTTTTAGCACCAAATGATAATGGTTACTCATCACCGCATAAGCACAAACATCAATACAAAAAACAGCTGCTAATTGTTTGATTTTATTTACTATCCAACCACAACGATGGTGATAGTTTTTGCCGTTATACGGGTCGTCGCCGCACAAATATGCACGCCGCACACAACGATTAATTACATGATAAAAAGGCGTAATTTGAGGCTCTATCAATTTCCGTCTTGAGATTGTCATTGGCTTTACCATAAGCAACTTGAAGCTTAAGTGTAGTTACTCATGGTTAATGTACAAGGATATGGCTGTCCTTTGTTATTCTCATGGTTAATGTGCAAGGATATGGCTGTCCTTAGTTATTCCCTTGATGATACTCTTGATGATATTCGCAATATTTACTTCTAAAGCGGGTCGGACTTGTTCAATACTTGAATAGGTGTCAGCTGCGTGACACATATTCTTTATCTATTAACTGCGCTTCAAATTAATAATGATAGCGACAGGAGATTACTGTCAAATGTACATCATTAACTGCGTACACTAATCGGTTGGTGTCATCAATTCTACGTGACCAAAAACCTGCCAAATTTTCTTTCAATGGTTCAGGCTTACCAATACCGTCGAAGGGAGAACGCTTCGCATCAGTAATTAATCTATTGATGCGTTTCAGCGTTTTATTATCCTGACCTTGCCAATACAAGTAATCATTCCAAGCATCGTCAGTCCAAGCTAACATTCGACTCATTCAAGTAAACCTCTTTCCGTTACTTGACCGGCATTGTATTGAGCAATTGATTTGTTTAGATGAGCGGCATTAGCTGGAGAACGAGATAAATAAATCGTTTCCATTAGGCTATTATAATAATCCATAGACATTACAACGGCATCTTCAGAATCTCGACGAGTAATAACAGTGCAGTCAGCATCATTAACTACGCCATCAAGAACTGATTTAAGACCATTTCGAGCTTCAGTAAAAGAAACTATACGCATAATTACCTCTTTGTTGAGTTGTACTTAATATTGAACAAGTCTAACTCACTAAAACTGAAATGTACAATATATTGCACAGGTAACAAAGAGGCGGTTAGCGCCGCATTAAAGTGGAATCGGCACTTATCTATACTTTAAGCGAAGCGAAAACGGTAAGCGTTACAAATCACTCTTAAATGCTTTATTGAATAAAACCGCCTGATGCGTTAACTACTGATGATCACAAGTGATACTTTGCTCAATTGATTAAAATCCATTCATGGAGCACCATCAGAATGGATTGCAAAAGTTATGGGTGTCCTATGTTTTTTCTATGTTTTTTCTATGTTTTTTTAGAATATAACGACTGTCATAAACGGCGCAAAACACACGGCTATACTTGAGCGAAGCGAAAATACCGTGTGTTTGGAGTCCGATTTGATGGCTTTGTTAGTTTTTTGATGCGTAAAACTGTTGCTGTTCCCCGCATTTGGTACATAGAAGCGTTAAAGAGTTTTTGTCCGTTTTAATTATGATATCTACTGAACCACAAATTACACAACTAGTGTCTTTGCTGCTTTCTTTTGTTGATTTAGAACTATCAAACATCTTATATAACTCATTATTCCAAAGAACTTCTGGAGACTTATAGAATGCAATATCGTCACCACCACCGATGACAAAATCAAATAACACAATGTTTAACTGAGACCGTTCAGTACTATAAGTACGATTATACTTATAAACGTCCCACCCTTCATTGCTAGCTCTTGTCGCCAAATATAAGATCTTGCTTGGGATCGTATTTACCGCATGTTTGCGACTCTCCGCTTTACCCTTTGCATAAAATAAGTGAGCATTTTCTGTTGCTTTCTTTATAAAATAGTATATTTCTGACACAGAAAACTCATTAAGGATTTCTTTTATAACTTCGTTTGTTTTCTTTGGAGCCTCAGGTAATTGAAGTTGTTCTAGGCAAACATCTAAATATGTTACAACTTCTTCTTCAGCTAGCCTAAATACTAGCTCCTTGAGGTCCTCTTCCCACTCAATCTGTATACCATCGCGTAACTCAACATAAACTAACTTGAATAATTCTCCGAGGCTTAACCTATTAGAACCATCTAGTGAAACATTAACAACCCAAAGTACATCTCGATAATAGAATGATTTAAAGTCGTCTGAGGAATCAAACGCCGAAAAAGGAGAACTTGGATCCACAGCAATCGCACCATCGCGATGTAACTTTAAAATAATTTCATTGTCGAAATCAGATGTGGGAGATAAATCCACGGCACTGCCAGAATTATTCAACGACTTAATATGATTAAGATCTGACTCTGATTGCATTAAAAACAGGGATAACAAATAGCACTTATGACTAAACGATAGCTTTAAATAACTAAGCATAGCCTTTTTATCAAGGTTATACTCTTGAGAAATTTTCTCAAGATCTGCGGCTAGTTTTGCTCTAACGGCTTCAGCTCTTTTCTCAGAACACGGTAAGCAATTACACTCAAGTGGTCTGTTGTAATGATGACCTTCCTTATGATTGCACTCTATACAAAAGTATTCCATAGAGTATGAGCTGCCCGACTTGCTTTTTCGTTTATAAAATAAAGGCAAAGCACAATATGCACATTCAAGTGATTCATGTATAACAGGTGGAAATAACGACACTAATTTATTAGGATGAGCATCTATCCCATATTCTTCCATGAGCTCTTGGTTTTTCTCACCCGAAATGTACCTTTCATATAGCTCTTCAAGTTCCTCTAAAGTTAAGTGCTTAACTTCTTCAGCCAATTTGATTTTCATGAGATAGCACCATTAACCATTGATATAATGGGGGATTTTAAATTTTTCACGTTCACAGAGCTCGTAAAAAAACTAACAACTTATTATATTAACAACTTGCCCGAATTTGTTCTTTGAACATGCGCCCATATTTATCTTTTCATAATATAAAAAGTATTATAAATCAGATACATTTTTAGTTATTGATCCCGATAACCATCACAAAATCGGGCACTTACCTTTTAGTTTTTGGTTTTTGGTTTTTGGTTTTTGGTTTTTCTACTAATAGTCATCACAATGCAAAAGATCTAAAACTTCAATATCGATATTATTTAATATTTCAACACGCTGAAAGTAGATTCCCTATCGCCCTCGCGGGCATTCACTGTAGGGAATGACGATGGATGGTTCGCATTTATTGTTGGCAAGGATGTCGGGGGGAAGTTTGGTCGTCACAGTATAAAATAGCTGGGATATTTATATTTACTGTGCTACTGAGCATTAAAAACGTCAGCGAAAATAGTAATTCTACAACGCGCTAATAGCAGATTCCCTATCGCCCTCGCGGGCATTCACTGTAGGGAATGACGGTGGGTGGTTCGCATTTATTGTAGGCAAGGATGTCGGGGGGAAGTTTGGTCGTCACAATAGAAAATAGCAGGAATATTTATATTTACTGTACTACTGGGCATTAAAGATGTCAGCGGAAATAGTCACTCTACAACGCGCTGACAGTAGATTCCCTATCTCGTTCGTAACCGCAACGTCAGGTGGTTTGTATTCACTGTAGGGAATGACGGTGGATGGTTCGCATTCATTGTAGGCAAGAAATATCGGGGGAAGTTTGGTCGTCATAGTAGAAAAATGACGGGAAAGTTAAGCAATGACCAAATAACGCTCATAAAAAAAGAGGCGCTGATAATCAGCGCCTCTTCATTAAATATTATTGAGTAGTGATACTACCGAATTGTAACCTTATTTTTTAAGGTCAAAACGGTCAGCGTTCATTACTTTAACCCATGCATTGATAAAGTCATTAGTGAACTTATCTTCAGCATCAGCACAAGCATATACTTCAGCGATTGCACGTAGTTGAGAGTTAGAACCAAATACTAAGTCAACACGTGTTGCCATCCACTTCTGCTCGCCAGTCTTACGATCAGTACCTGCGAAGATATCTTGGTCAACAGAAGTTGGTTTCCATACTGTTGCCATATCTAGTAAGTTTACAAAGAAATCATTAGTTAATGTTTCTTTACGGTCAGTGAACACACCGAACTCACTACGTTGGTAGTTGGTATCAAGAACACGCATACCACCGATTAGTACTGTCATTTCAGGCGCTGTTAGGGTTAGTAACTGTGCGCGGTCAAGTAGCAATTCTTCCATTACAACTGTGTATTTTGCTTTTTCAAAGTTGCGGAAGCCATCAGCGATAGGCTCAAGAACAGAGAAAGAATCTACATCAGTTTGTGCTTGTGTTGCGTCAGCACGACCAGGTGTAAACGGTACAGATACATCATTACCTGCTTTTCTAGCAGCCATTTCAATACCAACACCACCAGCAAGTACGATTAAGTCAGCTAGAGACACTTCTTTTGCGAAGTTTGCCTTAATGCTTTCAAGTACAGTTAATACTTTATCAAGCTGAGCTGGTTCGTTCACTTCCCAATCTTTTTGAGGCGCTAAACGAACACGTGCACCGTTAGCACCACCACGCATATCAGAACCACGGAATGTAGATGCTGATGCCCATGCTGTAGATACTAACTCGTGTACAGATAAGCCAGATTCTTCGATTTCAGTTTTTAATGCTGCGATGTCTGCATCATTAACAACATCATATTCAACTGCAGGAATCAGATCTTGCCAGATGAACTCTTGTGTTGGAATTTCAGAACCCAAGTAACGAGCACGAGGACCCATATCACGGTGAGTTAGTTTGAACCAAGCGCGAGCAAATGCTGCAGCGAATTGTTCTGGGTGCTCATAGAAACGACGTGAAATTTCAGCATAAACAGGATCAACACGTAGTGAAATATCTGTTGTTAGCATTGTACCTTTGTGCATACCTTCGCCGAATGCATCTGGGTATTCATCACGGCCGTCTTTAGCAATCCATTGGTGTGCACCTGCTGGGCTCTTCTCTAATTCCCACTCATGGCTAAATAAGCTATGGAAGAAGCCAGTATGGTTCCATTCTGCTGGTGTTGTTGTCCAAGTAACTTCAAGGCCACTTGAAATTGTATCAGCAGCATTACCACTACCGTAGCTTGATGCCCAACCAAAACCTTGTTGTTCGATACCAGCCGCTTCAGGTTCTGCACCAACGTGCGCTGCATCACCAGCACCGTGTGTCTTACCAAATGAGTGACCACCAGCGATCAATGCAACAGTTTCTTCATCATCCATTGCCATACGAGCAAATGTTTGACGAATATCATCAGCAGCAAGTAGTGGATCTGGGTTACCATCTGGACCTTCTGGGTTTACATAGATAAGACCCATCTGAACAGCTGCTAATGGATTTTCTAGCTCACGTACCGCATCACCTTTTTCGTAACGAGTATCATCAGCTAACCATGTTTTCTCTTTACCCCAATAAACGTCTAGCTCAGGTTCCCAGATATCAACACGACCACCGGCAAAACCGATTGTTTCAAAGCCCATTGATTCTAGAGCAACGTTACCCGTTAGGATAATTAAGTCAGCCCAAGAGATTTTATTGCCGTATTTTTGCTTGATAGGCCAAATTAGACGACGAGCTTTATCAAGGTTAACGTTATCAGGCCAGCTGTTTAGTGGCGCAAAACGTTGGTTACCAGTACTTGCACCGCCACGGCCATCAGAAGTACGGTAAGTACCAGCACTGTGCCAAGCCATACGAACAAAGAAAGGACCATAATGACCAAAGTCTGCAGGCCACCAATCTTGAGAATCAGTCATTAAATCACGAAGATCTTGCTTAACAGCTTCTAGATTTAGAGTTTTAAATGCTGCTGCATAATCGAAATCATCACCCATTGGGTTTGATTTAGTATTATGTTGGTGAAGTAAACCTAATTTAAGCTGATTTGGCCACCAATCGCTTGGAGAGGTACCATTACCTGGATTAATTGAAGGATTAACCGCTTGTGTATGATTGAATGGGCACTTTGACATTATTATTATCCTAATTTTTCGTATGATTACTGATAATCATTAAACATCATATTTTGTATAAACATAGCCTAATCAAATAATATAGTAACGTTATTTTTGTGGGTAAATTTAAAATCTAATAAATTAAATTTATCACTGAAGTAAGTGGCTTGTTTATTCGTTAGGTATAATTTATAGCACTTAAAGAATTAAAGACAATACTCCCTATCTATCAATTCAATAGACAATAGTTATCAAAAATAAACACCCCGTATATTTAAAAATTTCATCGCCACCATGAAAAAATTAGCCCCCAATACATACAGAGCTTAGGTAAACTAACATCTTATAATTAATGGTATTTTTAGATCTCATACCACAAAATACCATTAATATTTGGAAGGAAGATCTATTATTTATAATAATTAGGGATAATAATGAAAAAAACTTGGCTTACAATCGTAGCGTGTTTATTTACAGTGTCGTGTTCAACATCACCAACACCTGATTGTATTTATAATTGTGCACCATCAACGAATATTGGAAATAATAACAACAATAATAATTTCGGTGCACTCACTGAATCACAACGCCAAGCATTACTGAACTACCTTGAAAGCCAAGTTAAAAAACAATGGGGCGACGATAATTATTTACAGGCGGGTAAACACCGTTATGTGAAATATTTTGATGGTTATCGTACCCGTGCACACATTGATTTTGATAATGGCAAAATTTATGTTTCAACGGTAACTCAACATGCACCGCAACACACCCTTAAAAAAGCGATTGAAGAAACATTATTAATGCCCGCAGATCCATCTCAAGTTGACATCTTTAGTGATAAATCCATTCCACTTAATGGTAAACCTTTTTTGCTAGGCCAAGTGAAAGATCATCAAAATCAAAATATTCAATGGCCTTGGCGTGCAGGTCAATATGCTGACTACTTAATTGCAAATAAATTGAAGACCCAACAACTCCAACGCGGTACAGCATACTATGTTGAAATTAATATGGTCGCAGATCACCTTGAGCAACGAGAATATCAATATGCCGATCTTATTCGTCAAGCCGCTAAGCGTTACGATATTGATGAAGATCTTATCTACGCTATTGTAAAAACAGAAAGTAGCTTTAATCCTTATGCTGTGAGCCATGCAGGAGCTTATGGATTAATGCAGGTCATTCCTAAAACGGCAGGTGCGGATGTATTTAATCTGGTAAAAAATAAACCTGGGATTCCAACTAAAGAATACTTATTTAATCCAGCCAATAATATAGATACTGGAACAGCGTATTTTTATATTTTAAAAAATCGTTACTTAAAAGAAGTTCAGCACCCCACTACTAAACATTACACTATGATTTCTGCTTATAACGGTGGTACCGGTGGCGTACTGGCAACCTTTGATACCGACAGAAAACAGGCGATGGTGGATCTTAACCAGTTACAACCCAATCAAGTTTACTGGGCGTTAACCAATAAACACCCCAAAGCAGAAGCTCGACGCTACTTAGAGAAAGTACTCAATTTTCAAAAAGAATTTGAAGCAATGTAATGGATAGGATATGACATTACGATAACAATAAACTCACTGTCTATGTATACTGTATAAGCATACCTTTTTGATGTAAGTATTTAGGGATAAAATATGATCATTCTATTAGTACTATTCATTATATCGGCATTAACACTGGTTATTTCACTGCGTTTATGCCGATTTAACGATAGTCCGAACGAACAATCAGTCAATACCACACCAGCGTCACCACCGCCGATATTAGAACAAAAACAACAAATATCGGAAAAATTATTATAATCAAAGTTAAACACACACACAATGCTCAAGTGTGTGTTTATATAATTTCTCAGCCCAAAGCTATTTCATGATTTTAGCTTAGTTAAGTTCCGCAATTGCAGGACGAATATAACCTTTATTGCGCTGTAAAAGTGCTTTCGCTGTCTCGCTATCAATCCCTGTTAATACCATCACAATCGCTGTTTTACAGTGGCCATCACATGCATCTAAGGCTACTTCTGCTTGCTCACGATCACATTCCGTCGCTTGCATCACAATCTGCTTTTGACGTTCAACTAATTTAGCGTTGGTCGCTTCTACATCTACCATCAAATTGCCATAAATTTTACCCATTCGAATCATTGCGCCAGTTGTAAGCATATTAAGCACTAACTTTTGGGCAGTGCCCGCTTTCATGCGTGACGATCCAGTTACAACTTCAGCGCCGACAACTGGTGTGATCACAATATCAGCAGCAGCCGTCATTGGACTTTGAGGATTACAACTTACACAAGCGACAGTCGCCCCCACAGAACGCGCATACGCCATTGCCCCTAATACATACGGCGTACGTCCACTGGCAGCAATACCAACAAGTACATCTTTGGCAGAAAAATGGATGGCTTTTAAATCATCAGCGCCCATTTCAACATTATCTTCTGCATTTTCAACTGCTTTTAAAATCGCTTGATGGCCACCTGCAATTAAACCGACCACTTGTTCTGGCGCACTGCCATATGTCGGTGGACACTCACTTGCATCAAGAATACCTAAACGGCCAGACGTACCTGCACCAATATAAATTAACCGTCCACCTTGTGAAAATGCAGTAGCGATAGCATCCACAGCTTGAGCAATCGCAGGTAATGTTTGCTCAACAGCCAATGCGACTTTTTTATCTTCATTATTGATAACTTTCAGCATCGCTAACGTCGGTAATGTATCTATTGCATCGCTGGCATTATTTCGGCTTTCAGTGACTAATTTCGTTAAATCAATTTGCATGGTAACGCTCTAAAATCAATAACATTAGTGATAGCATAACGTATTCATGTTGCGATTAAATAATAATTTCACAATCAAACGACGGCCGAGCAACAGATAAATACAAAATCATCATACTTTTATTTATGGCTATCGATTATGCTAATAGCATCACCTCAATACCAACCAAACCTATGACGATTCTTGCTAATATTGCCAATATCAAATCACAGTTATCACCTAGCGCCCAGAAAATTGCAGCTTTAATATTACAACACCCAAAATCCGTGGTAACGCTGTCATCGCAGCAACTCGCACAGCAAGCTAATGTTGGTCAATCAAGTATCGTTAAATTCACGCAAAAGCTAGGATTTAAAGGGTTTCCAGCGTTCAAAATGGCAATGATTGAAGAATTGGATCGTCAACAAGCCATTGGCAGTGATCCGCAACAGCTACCCAACCAAATTAGCCCCAATGATAGCGTTATTACTCTCGCGCAAAAATTAGCACATCAAAAAACTGATGCCATCATTGAAACGACAAATGCCATCGATGAAGCCTCATTTCACCATATCATTGCGCTATTTACCCAAGCGCAGCGTATTCAATTAATCGGGTTAGGTGATGCCGCAGGGATTGCGAAAGATTTTAGTACTAAATTACTGACACTAGGCATGGCAGTAATTACACAACAAGAGCCCTCACTTCAGATCATCATTACCCACACACTACAGCCAAGTGATATGCTGTGTGTCATTGGTGAAGAGATCCACCAACCAGAGATCATTCAGGCTACACACCAGGCAACAACGAAAGGTGTACCATTAGTGACCTTAACTTCCCACGACTCCAGCACATTGCGACAACTTGCACTATTTACACTGGATACCTTAGCGGTAAAGACATCAATGTGTAGTCATACTCAAAAATACAATTATTCAATTGCATTACAAGCAGCTCAACAGACCTTAACCGATCTATTATTTATGGCTCTCGCGCAACAATCGCTTAAAAACTCGCCAACGAATAATCTTTAATCGTTTTTAAAATCAGCACTACGACATTTTTTTGTTAAAAACGCGAAAGTTATACATTTATAACCATGAAAATACGAAAAAAGAATGGAACCACAGACATTGCGAAATGTCACACTGTATAATGGCTTTCATAAATAACGCTCCAGCGATAACAAAAATAAAAGTAAAACACCATTTTTACGAATAACCGCTGCTGGATTTATCTTTCATGACTACGGATAGAAACTGAATAAGTAATGACTCAAGATACCCCAAAATCAACTCCAGTTGTCCATAAAAAAAAGACCGTAAAAAAAGTGGCCTTATGGGCAATGATCGCATTCTTAACGCCCATCATCACAGTATCTGGCGTATTAGCTTATGGCGTTAAACTTGATCTGAGCTCACATCGAAATGAAATTAATCAATGGCTAACCAAGACCCTTGATAGAAAAACAGATATCAAAGGAAATATGGCTGTCACCCTGTCATTTAGCCCAGAGATTGAATTAAGTGATGTTACCATTGCGAATTTAACATCAATGCCATGGCAGCCAATGCTAAAATCAGGCTATATTGCAGCCAAAATTTCAGTATTGCCATTATTAAAAAACACACTGAAAATTGATTACATTAATCTTAAAGATATCTCATTAAACTTACTACGAGATCAACAAGGTAATGAGAATTGGTTGTTTAATCAGCCGACTACATCACCAAAAAACACCCAATCATCGTCACTTAAATTAATTTTAAGTAACAATATTACCGCAGACAAAATTCGTCTTAATTATGAAGACCAAGTTAAAGGAACCTATTACAGTGGTTATCTTGATCACCTTGCGCTAACCAAACCAGATAAATGGTTATTAGTCGCTAAAGGCGATGCTATGGGCAGTGAATATAATCTTTCACTGACGGGTGATTTACAAAAACTGATCAATAATCAACATGGTCAATTATTTGCCAAAGGCAGCTTTGCAGGTGCTGAAGTCGATATTGATGCCAACATAACCCCATTTAGTAGTGGTGATGATTCAACGGCTAATATCAGTTTACAGTGGAAAAATACTAACCAAATTTCAAACCTCTTAGATCTTGATTTAAAGCATGTTGCCCCTTTATCGATGACCACTGAACTCAGTGCATCCAATAAAGGTATTGCCTTTGAAAATATTCAAGTACACAGCCCTATTACCTCTGCTGAGGGATATATTAATGTTCGTTTTGCGCAAAATGCTCAACAGCTAAACATTATTAATGGCAAGTTAGATATTCCAGAGATTGATCTTCGCCCATGGCTACAACCGCAACCACAAATGATGCGTGCATCAATGTATGCCGCAGCACCACAACAATCACCACTACAAAAAGCATTGGATCAGTGGTTAGTTAAAACGCGTACTCACTTCGGCTTGACCATCGGAAAAATCAAAGGTCTTGGTACGCCTGTTAACACGATTTCACTTAACATTGATGGTGAAAAAGGCAAATTATCTGCACCAATGGCAGCCAATATTGCTAATGTTGCTTTTAAAGGCAATGCCCATATTAATGCAACGCAATGGACATCAAAAGTAGATGTTACGTTAGGCGCTAAAGATTCACCATTAGGTGAAATGGCTGGTTGGATTTCAGGCTTACCCAATGCAACGGGATACCTGAAAAATGCGCAACTGAAACTCACCACGGAAGGTACCAAATTACAACAATGGTTAGATAACAGTCAGCTTGGACTTACTATCAGTCATGCTAATGTCAATTGGGGGGCTAAAGCGTCATTTGCCATTGATAAAGCGCAATTACATTCCGGAATGTCACAGCCGTTCAGCTCAAATATTAACGGTAAAATCATGGATATTCCGGTTAAGATTACTGCCAAAGCGGGCACATTAGCCGATATTATTAATCATCGCACTTGGACACCATCACTGCACTTCTCAAGTCCAGTTTTAGATATAAAAGCACAAGGTAAGTTAGTCAATACTGACTGGCAGCAAGGCAGTTGGTTTGACATTAACGTTCACAGTAATGACGTTGGAAAACTAAGTCCATGGCTCAATACTCGTGAAACCATGCATGGTAAACTTAATTTCAAAGGTAAGCTAACCAATAACGGTCAATGGCTGGATCTTGATATTCCTGATATCACGCTACTTAACAGTCAGGGTAAATTAAATTTACAGTGGCAATCTTTACACGATCAGCCATTTTTAAAATTAAATAGCCAATTCAATACACTTGATTTTACTCAATTAAGTCAGTTTATTAATAAGACCAGCTTACCTAAAGTAGAACAAACGGTCCCTACCCAAGGCGTTAATCTTGATGTGCCTATTCTGAGTAACAAAATTATCATTGCAGATGCCGATGTGAATTTACGTGTTAATAAAATGCTGTGGGCACAACAGCAAGTTGATGATATGGCATTTAAAGGTCAAATCCGTAACGGTAAACTCAGTACATCACCGTTTAGTGCGCGTTATGCAGGCAGTGTTTATAACGGTGATATTGCCTTTGATATTAATAATCAAACCATTAACTCACAGCTACATTTAGCGGTAAACAAACCTAATATTGGCCGTATTTTACATCAATTTAATATCGTCAATAATCTCGGTATGAGCTTAGATAGTGCCAAACTTGCCGTTTCATTATCAGGTCGAACATTGTTAGAGTTAATGGAACAAGCAAAGATAGATGCTCAACTCAATGGTGGTAAATTAAGCCTATCAGACAGCTACACTGGTAAAGCATTTGATATCGCATTGAACCAAGGCCACTTTATTACAGGGCCGAATACGGCGACTCATCTTACCCTTGATGGACAAGCGGCCAATAAACCCGTAGCAATCACGCTTAATTCAGTATCATTGAAGCAAGCCAATGATGGCCGTAAGTCAATTCCAGTTAAACTAAATGCCAATATTGGTGACATTAAGTTTGATGCTCAATCACAGGTTGTATTACCGATTGATCCTAAAAAACTGAATCTAATCTTTGAGGCAACGACCCCAAACTTAAACCGCTTTGATGATTTCACTGGCATAAAATTACCCCCTTATGGACCCGTAAAAGTCGCCGCATCATTATCAATGGATAATATCGGTTACCATCTGCATGACATGTTAATCAAGGTTGGTAGCAGCACTCTTAAAGGCCGTGGTGAGTTTTTACCACCGCTTAAAGGTGATGGTCGTCATCGTCCTGATATTAAATTGGCACTTAATGCACCGTTTATACAGATCAACGATTTCAAGCTAAAAAATTGGCAAGCATGGTTACCTGCTAACCAAAAAAACCATAAGCTTACCGTTAAAGATCAGCCCGTAAATGTCATTAGTCCGCAGGGATTAAATTTATTCAATGCAGATTTTAAACTAAACGTAGGCAATGTACGTTCAGGTAAAGATTGGTTAGGTGCTGGTAGATTGGATTGGACCTTACATAATGGTCTATTAACGCTGAAACCATTACATATTCAATTACCCGGTGGTGATATCAATATTGATGGTTCTGTTGCGCCTAAAGGTGATAAATTTGCTATCAAACTCAATGGACTGGTGAAGAATTTTGATTACGGCATTATCGCCCGCCGTATCGATCCTAAAACTGATATGCACGGTAAGATCAGTGCTAAATTTGATTTAAGCAGTGTTGCTAATACACCAGAAAGCTTAATGAATAATGCCAATGGTTTTATTGGGTTTGCGGCATGGCCTAAAGCTTATCAAGCTAATCTTATCGATCTGTGGGCGGTGAGTTTAGCTGATGCCGTATTACCCACCTTTACCACCAAAGATAACTCGGTACTTAACTGCGTTGCTGGCGGATTTAATATCCATAATGGCAATATGAAACAACGTGATTTATTACTTGATACCTCACGCATTCAAGTACATGGCGCATTTAATGCCAGTTATAAGAAACATGACTTTAACTTGTATCTATCACCACGATCTAAAAGAGCACAAATATTTAGCCTTCAAACCCCTGTAGAAGTGCATGGCACGTTTGAGAAGTTTAATCTTGAAATACCGCTCTCTGCCATTTTTGAAACATCGATACGGTTTACAACCAGCCCTGTCGTGGCGCCATTACAATGGCTGTTTGAAAAACCGATTGCCGCTAATGGCAGTGCGGAATGCCAGCGAATTTGGCAAACACAATAGGCGCATTATCTCCCTGTAATGTTAAAAGATGGATTTTATAATCCATCTTTTTTTTATTTTGTTGTTTTAAAATAAAGAATCACCACCTTGGTTATGATGTAATAAAGACATCAACTTTATTGTTATCACATCATCAACATCAACATCAACATCAACAAGGTTATTATGAATTCAAAACTCGATAATGTACTGCTTAATATCGCGCTCAACCTCAGTGCAAACCTTGCTAATAAACAGCATTATCAGCATCTTATTGATGGAATTGATCAAGTTTTCCCTTGTGATGCCAGTGCATTATTTATACTCGATAAGCAAGGTTTATTAACTCCTGTTGCCGTTAAAGGATTATCCCCAGCAGTATTAGGACGTCGATTTTATCCTCAAGCACACCCACGTTTAGAAGCCATTATGGCCAGTAAACAACCGGTCCGTTTTGATGCCGATTCACCATTGCCCGATCCTTTTGACGGTATTTTACTTAATGAACAACAAACCATTGATATTCATGATTGTTTAGGTTGTAGCTTATACGTTGAAGGACAATTGGTTGGCGTCTTAACATTAGATTCATTAACCGTTGGCGCATTTGATGATATTGAAACCGTTGCCATTGAAACCTTTGCGGCTTTAGCGGCGGCAACGTTACGTAATATCGCCCAATTTAATGCACTGAAAGATCAAAATAAAAAGCAAAAATCACTCACAAATACATTGATCCAACAAGCACGCTCACAACAAGGTGAAATGGTTGGCATTAGCCCTGTAATGCAACGGTTACGTACCAATATTGCCACCGTTGCAAAGTCTGATTATGCGGTGTTGATCAGTGGTGAAACAGGCACAGGCAAAGAGTTGGTAGCTCATGAAATTCACGCTCAATCTGCACGTGCAGATACGCCAATGATTTATGTTAACTGCGCCGCACTACCCGAAGGGCTCGCTGAAAGTGAGCTGTTTGGTCATGTAAAAGGGGCATTCACCGGCGCAAATAGCCATCGCGCAGGTAAATTTGAATTAGCCGATGGCGGAACTCTATTTTTAGATGAAATTGGCGAGTTACCGCTACTTTTACAAGCAAAATTATTGCGCGTGATCCAGCAAGGTGAATTGCAACGGGTTGGCAGTGACCAACATTTACACGTTAATGTACGGATTATCGCCGCAACTAACCGACAATTAGAGACAGAAGTCGAGCTTGGTCACTTTCGTGCTGATTTATATCACCGCCTTAATGTCTTTCCTATCTTTGTGCCTTCCCTACGTGAACGTCATGATGATATTCCCGTACTCGCTGGTTATTTACTAGAAAAAGTGCGCCACCAATTTAATATTCCTAATCTACATATTCATCCCAAAGTATTAAGCATGCTTGAAGCGAAGTCATGGCCGGGTAATATTCGTGAATTAGAACATACACTTACCCGAGCAGCATTACGTGCCATACAAGATGAACAAAAGACCGTAACTAATCAATATTTTGATTTACCACCAACCAATGATGTTAAAAACACATCACAATTTTTCCCTGAACAATCACAACCAATGCGACAATTAGTTGAAAATTATCAAAGGCAGTTAATTGAACACACGCTTGAAAAAACAAACAAAAATTGGTCAAAATCGGCAGAATTTTTACAAATGGATCGCGGTAATCTCTACCGAATGGGAAAAAAATTAGGTATTAAATAACAATATCATCAAACTAATGATGTCATATATACAACGATTATGATGTATTTATAACATCATAAATAAATGAAAATATAAAAAAAACACTTAAAAACAATAACATAAAAGGTGGCGCGGTTAATGCTATATGGCGAGGAGATAATATTTATAATTAGATAATCAAACGCTGGAGCTTTTTCATGTTTTGTATTCAATGTGAACAGACAATAGAAACACCGATTAAAAAAGGCTGTTCTTACGCCGCAGGTATGTGTGGTAAAACGGCTGAAATTTCAGATCTACAAGATGTGTTAGTTTATACCTTGCAAGGGGTATCATACTGGGCGGATCTTGCACAAAAGTTTGATATTGTTGATGATGAAATTAACCATTGGGCACCACGTGCATTCTTCTCGACCTTAACCAATGTTAACTTTGATCGTGATCGCATTCTAGCGCTAACAAACCTTGCTGCAAGTTATAAGGCACGTTTAACACAAGCCGTAACAGCAGCAATGACACTAGCACAACAGCCATTACCGATCCTACCCGCAGTGGCTGAATTTGAATTACCCGATAATATTGATGCTATCTTAACGTTAGCACCACAAGTTGCCGTTAACCGCGGCTATGAAACCATCAATGAAGATGTGATTGGCTTACGTTTATTGTGTTTATATGGACTAAAAGGCGCAGCGGCTTACATGGAGCATGCCCGTGTATTAGATCAAACTGATAATGCTATTTATGCACAATACCACCACATCATGGGCTGGTTAGGCACAGATCCGACTGATCTAAATGCATTACTTGAGTGTTCAATGGAAATTGGTCTGATGAACTACAAAGTAATGGAAATGCTTGATTTAGGCGAAACCAATACTTTTGGTCACCCAGAACCTAGCCAAGTTAACGTTAAGCCAATTCAAGGTAAATGTATTTTAGTCTCAGGTCATGACTTGCACGATCTTGAAAAGATCCTGCAACAAACTGAAGGCAAAAATATTAACGTTTACACCAATGGTGAAATGTTACCTGCTCACAGCTACCCTGAACTGAAGAAATACCCTCACCTAGTGGGTAACTACGGTAGTGCTTGGCAGAACCAACAGATTGAATTTGCCAATTTCCCTGGCGCCATTGTGATGACATCAAACTGCCTAATTAACCCTAATGTAGGTCAATATGCAGATCGTATCTTTACACGTAGTATCGTGGCATGGCCTGGTGTGGCGCATATTGAAGGTGATGATTTCACTCAAGTTATTGATTGTGCTTTAGCATTAGACGGCTTTAAACACACTGAAATCGAACATATGATCACGGTTGGCTTTGGTCGTAATGCGCTAATGGCAGCCGCGCCTGCTGTTATTGATCAAGTTAAACAAGGCAATATTAGCCACTTCTTCCTTGTTGGTGGTTGTGATGGTGATAAAGCAGAACGTAGTTACTTTACTGATTTTGCAGCACAAGTTCCTCAAGATTCACTGATCTTAACTTTAGCTTGTGGTAAATATCGCTTTAATAAAAATAACTTTGGCGACATTAACGGTATTCCACGTTTACTCGATGTAGGCCAATGTAATGATGCTTATTCAGCTATTCAGTTAGCCCTCGCATTAGCGAAAGAGTTCGATTGTGGTATTAACGAATTACCACTGACATTAGTGTTATCTTGGTTTGAGCAAAAAGCGATTGTGATTCTACTGACCTTGTTTGCACTAGGCGTTAAAGGTATTTATACCGGCCCAACAGCACCTGCATTTTTAACCGATAACCTGCTTGCAATTATTGCTGAAAAATTCGATATGCGTCCGATTTCAACCCCAGAGGCAGATCTTAAAACTATCTTAGACGCGTAATCTTACACGTATAGTATTGACGTATAACATTATTGCCCCTGTTATTTATATAACCTGTTGTTTATATAGATAATAGGGGCTTTATTTATTCATTCATTTCGATTTTTTATAGGCATGATAATGTTAGAAAAATGGCAAAATCACCAACCAGAAACATTTGTTTGTATTAATAAATGGCAACAAACACCAGACACTGTAACCATCGAATTACAGCCACAGGTTGGTGCTGAATCCATTGATTTTAAACCGGGGCAATTTGTAAGTTTAGGCATTCGTATTGGTGAAGAATTACTTTTTCGAGCCTATTCCATTAGTTCAACACCGCAGCAATCAACCTTAGAACTCACGATTAAACGAGTAGACGGCGGCAAAGTATCAACTTACCTTGTTAACACTCTGACCATTGGCGACAAAGTACAATTATTAAAGCCAACAGGAGAATTTAACTGTGTTGATCACCCGCCAGAAAACCAAAGTGTATTATTGATCAGTGCAGGTTGCGGCATTACCCCTGTCTATTCCATGGCAAAATATTGGCTTGAACATAACGCGAATATTGATATTTGCTTTATTCATGTTGCCAAAAGCGCCCCACAGACACTCTTTTTAGATCAACTGATTCAATTAGATCATGATCATCATCACTTCAATTTACAGTTACTCTTAAAAGATAAAGCGAACACAGAGTTTCACCAAGGTCGATTAAATAAAACATGGCTAGAACAGCTCACGCCTGACTTACATCAACGAACGGTTTATTTATGCGGCCCTGAAGGGTTTATGGAAGATGTAAGTCAATATTTACAACAACTTGAATTTAATATGGCGCAATTTTTTCAAGAAAGCTTTACACCTATTGCCGCACCAGTCGCTGAAGTAACCACACTAACTACAGAAACAGCTACAACCGAATTAACTTTAACGGTTCCTGCTTTTGGCAAAACAGTAACGGTTAATCATGGTGATAACTTAGCAACCGCTCTTGAAAATGCAGGACTGCCAATTCTTGTTGCTTGTCGCAGTGGCGTTTGTGGCTCATGTCGTTGTAAAGTGACACCAAACAGCGTCAACTCCAGTAGTGATATGACATTAACAGCTGCAGATATTGAACAAGGTTATGTTCTTGCTTGTTCATCAACCTTACTTGATAGCACTGACGTGAGTTTTTAGTAATAGCGAGTACCGCTAAATAAAAACCCGCATATTCGCTCTCTATTTAATCGTAAAGATAGAGAGTAAATGCAGGTTTTTTATTATCTATTATTTGCAAATAAGGTTAAATTTCTTTCATCGCTGAAACGACTGATGGATCATTAATCAAGTTAAATAATAGGCTTTTAGCCGCTGTTCTCTGCGCATCAGACAACACTTTCTTTGGATTTTCTCGCGATTGAATCAGAATATTTGTAATGAATTTGCTGTTTGTGCCAGACAACTCATAAACAAAACGTAGCGTATCAAGCAATTCAGCCTGCGGTAAACTATAAACAGCCATTTCACAGCTAAGACCATCCATCGCAAGGAAGTTATTCACTACCGCCTTACGCTCAGCCTTAAATATTTCTTTTGCTTTAAACCCATCAATAAGTGCTTGCACTCTTTCAGCGATAGCAACAGGTACTTCCATTGTTTTAGTTTCATAAGTCATTATTGCTTCCCCTGTTTGTGTTCAGTTCTTTTATTAATATACTATTTGTATATCCCATAAGCACGAACGATTATGAATACTCCAAATCATAGTGTCATATTAGGCTTTGTTCTAAAAACTAACACACAAAATCAATCAATAATTGATACAAACAGCCATTGTTTTAATATTTTGTGATTAAGTTTTTTTAAAAAAAGACAAAAAGATGTGTACATCAGCAACACAGCTGCTATTATCCGTCTCGCTCTGTTGTTTAAGAGTTATTAAATGCAACACCAAGTAACAGTTAAACTAAAAGCTACAGTGACGTTTTCGTTTTGTATCTCTGTGTTTCCCTTGTATTGGCAGTAACATTAATAATTTAACCACGTAGCACATCGCATTTTAGCGGTTAATTAATCTCAACTAATAAGGGACATCTCATGTCTAACAAAACAACTGGTCTAGTAAAATGGTTTAACGAAGAGAAAGGTTTTGGTTTCATTACTCAAGACAATGGCGGCGCTGACGTATTCGTTCACTTCCGTGCTATCGCTTCTGAAGGTTTCAAAACTCTTGCTGAAGGCCAAAAAGTGTCTTTTGAAGTAGAGCAAGGCCAAAAAGGTCTTCAAGCTGCAAACGTTGTAGCTCTATAATTTATCTTTTTTGATAAATGAAAAAAATGCTGGCTAAGGCCGGCATTTTTTATGCCTGTTATTTGGCATTTATAAAAAGAAAAAGCCAACAATTCTCTCGTCGGCTTCAATATGTATTATTTACAGCACATCATCGTTCACATCACGAACTATCGGCGCAGGGAATTAAGTTTACTTTGGACTAAACCAAAGACAGTATTTGATGGATAAAAACCGTGTTCAGCTTCAACACCTACAGCATTACCTGTAAATATTTCAATCGCTTGTGAAACATGATTAATCGCCCAAATAGTAAACTCACCTTTTTCAACTGCGTCAACAATATCTTTACGTAACATTAAATTATGTACATTTGACTCAGGAATAATCACCCCTTGTCCTGGCGTTCTCCCTTTAATGCCACACACATCAAAAAAGCCTTCAATTTTCTGATTCACACCACCGATTGGCTGAGCTTCACCAAACTGATTCATTGAACCTGTGATCGCGATATCTTGCCGTAATGGTAATCCAGAAAAAGCAGAGACTATCGCACACACTTCCGCCATGGATGCACTATCACCATCAACACCACCATAGGATTGCTCAAAGGTCAGATGGGTGGTTAATGGTATCTTAGCTGTTTTACCAAACACGGACGCTAAGTACGCCGATAAAATCATCACCCCTTTTGAGTGGATATTACCGCCTAATTCAGCACTGCGTTCAATATCAAACACTTCACCACTACCATAAGCCGTTGTCGCGGTAATACGACTCGGTGCGCCAAACTGATAATCAGAGGTCGCAATCACCGATAGCGCATTTACTTGCCCCACCGCATGTGAGTGAACATCTAACAAAGTAGTTCCGGTTACGAAACTTTGCATCACATGATCTTTTAAACGACTAACACGCAATTCTTGATTGAGCATCGCTTGTTCAACATGACTGCTGCGAATCATAGTGGCATTAGATGCTCGCGCAACGTAATTTGTTTCACGTAATAAATTCGCAATATCAGCCGAGTGTAACGATAGCTTATTTTGATCATCTGCTTGGCGCGAACTGTATTCAATGATGCGCGCAATGGCTTTACGATCACAATGCAGCATATCGTTATCATGCACAATGCTAGCAATGAAACGTGCATAATGCTCTTCTGAAGTATCATTACGCGGCATATCATCTTCAAAATCAGCGGTTACACGAAATAGTTCTTTAAACTCAGGATCATAATGTTGTAATAGTTGATAAGTTTGATAATCACCAAACAGAATAATTTTCACATTCAGTGGAATCGCTTCTGGTTCTAGTGAAATAGTGCCAGACAGTGTCACCTCACGTTCAAGTGAGCTTAAATTTAGCTTTTGTGCGCGTAAAGCACGTTTAAGCCCATCCCAAACATACGGCCGCTCTAGCACTTTCACCGCATCCATCATCAACACGCCACCATTGGCACGATGAAGACTACCTGCTCGAATTAATGAAAAATCGGTGAAGACAGTACCTTTATAAGTGGCGTTTTCAACATAGCCAAAGATAGAATGATAACTGGGGCTCTCTTCAACCTCGATTGGAAATTTACGGGTATCAGATTGATGTACCAACACATTAACTTGGTAACGGCGTGGCATTTTTTTATCTAATGAGGCATAAGCGAGTGCCACTTGCTCTTCATTTTCTTCTAAGAAAATATCAATGTTATCTAAGATATCTGCATACATATCAGCTAAATATGCTTTTACATCGACAACTTTTTTATATTTGAGCTGCAAATCTTTAATGCAATGACCCACAACTTCTTGAGCAATATTTTCATCCAGCTTTTGCTGTTTATCTGAATATTGTTCTTCCCATTCAGTCAGTTTTCGCACAATGCCACGTAGCTCAACTTCTAAATCATTAATGGTATTTTCAAACGTTTGCTGGTCATCAGCCGATAATGCCGCAAAGCTATCTTCGCTATGGGGCTCTTTACCGTTCATCGCCACTAATTGATAATCACCTTGGGTTGTGATTGAAACACTAATACCGCGTTCTTCTGCACTTTTCGTTAATGATTTTAAGGTGGTCTCTTGTTTTGAAGCTAATTCTGATTTTAATTTTTCAGCACGCGAATAATAAAGTTCATTATCAAACGCTAAAGGAAACGCTTTGACTAACCGCTTCATTAAGCTTTCAATGTCTTTTTTAAAGCTACACCCTTCCCCTGCGGGTAGTTTTAGCACTTTCGGGCAACGTGTATCGCCAAAATTAGACACATAACACCAATCATACAGTGCATGGCTATTACCATTTGGCTCATGTCGATTTAGATAACGCATCACCATGGTACGCTTACCTAAACCATTACGACCAATGGCATAAATATTGTAGCCTTTCTCTTTTATCGACATCGCGAATTCAACAGCATGTTGAGCGCGTTCTTGTCCTACTATTTCATCTAATGGTGTAAGGTGCTTGGTTGACTTACACGCATCACTCAATCCGTTTAGGGCTGCAACTCGATACAGCTTGTCACTGGTTAGAGGCGCTAAAGGCATAATCGATCCCTCTCATTTATGACACTTATTCTAAGTTTACGCACAAATAACTGACTATTAGGTGATAGAGACTATATTTAGTGCGAAAGATCTCACTATTACACTGATTTTGCTTTAATTTTAACCAAAAAAAAGCCCAATCCAATATTTGTATTACTACAAATACCACATTGAGCTTATTTTTTATGCTTTATATCAACTACATGGTCAAAAGAGACCTCTAGCCTATGCTTGCCATCGCACCTTTACCTACACCTTCGTAAGCAAAAACATCCAAACGATCAGTTGCCGTTAATTGTGGCTTAATTTGCTCTGCAATGTAGCTAGCAAGTAACTCAACGGTGGTGTCTGTGGCTAAAATTTCCGTCACTGATTTAGCAATCGCTAATTCAAATTCCCCTTGCGGCGCGGTATAACGAAAACCGTAATGGGTATCGTCATTAATATTAACAGCACTGCTTAGCGTTAATTCGCTAACACTGATCACATCTTCTTGTGACCCTAAATAGATATCATGCCAGCGTTGCGCCCATTGCTGTTCTAATTCAGCATTGCGTTGACCATTAACCACTAACTCGACAGGTGAGCGGTGACCGTGAGCAATGCGTTGACAATTACCATCATGTTTTTTTAAGCCGTGGCTGTAATGATAAAACGCGCCGTCAATCTTTTCGTGACGTAAGGTTATTTCTAATCCTTGCACATTACTGGGTAAATGACCCAACAATAATTGCTGTACATACTCAGTCACACTTTCAATAGTGATTGCATCTGTATCAATAAAGCAAAAAGCTTGCTCAGGACTATGCAGATGAATAGCGTGCTGATCACTGACCAAATCAACCGTCATATAATCCGCTTTCGTTACTGCGGTCTGAATAGCGGCAGAGGCTGAAGGGATCAATAATCGGTGATCAACATACTGATCAACAAGTTGCTTAATTTGTTTTTTTACGCGACTGAAATCAAGCACCATGCTCATTTCATTCAACTCACCCGACATCACCACATCAAGGATCCAGCTTTCACCCACCATTCCCCGTTGTGGACATAAGTAAGATGCGTCAATTACAGTGAGGTCTCTAACGAATAGCTTCAAGGTGAAGTCCTTTATTGATAATGGTTGTCGTTTACTAGGGGAATGCATTATACGCGGCTCAACGAGTGAGTAAACCTTCAGTTTTCTTACCCTTTAATAAAATGTCCCAGTACAGTGATAACACCCTTATATTGTCGTGATAGCCACACTGGAACATCAACAAGCCATGCTTTAGAAGCGATAATTTAATGAAGCATAACCTGTTAGCACACTTTTTATTTGTGACGCGGCTTTATTAGATGACCATGGTTTAATATCTTCACCTTGAGTCGCGGTATTACGCATCCCCATTTCGGCTGAAATATGATTTGAAATTCGCCAAGCCACACCCGCTTGAACACCAAGCACCTGCCCAGATTGACTATGCGAGCCATAATTTTGGCCTTTAAGATCTGCGGTCATGTACCCTAAATGCGCACCGATAAATGGATTAATCGCCTTGCCTGCACGGAAAAAATAATCGGCATTTAAAAGGTGTAATGTCACATCAGTTTCAATTGCCTTAGCACCCTCAAAATCAGATTGAGTACTCATTTTTTGCCAACTGTAATAAATACGGCCAGAGCCACCCGCGGTATAAAAACCAAGATCGACACCAATAAATCCAGCGGCATCAGGTGCTGAAAAACGATTGATCAGCGTAGTGTTATTACCATTAACACTACCCGCAGTCATGCTGATATCACTGCTACCGCCAGTTAAACCAACAAAGTAATGAGTGCTATCATCAAATTTAACTAACGGGATCGTCGAATTATTATCAGTAACAGGTTGTAATACAAAAGGTTCAGCAGCTTGAGCTGAGGTTGATAATAATAGCGAGGTGAACGCACTAATAATAAGTGTTTTATTGTTCATGACTTAGCTTTGTCCTCTTATTGTTATAGTAATGACATTATATCAATGATATTTAATGTAAATTTTCATTTTTATCATACCTGAATAATTGATCAATCCCGAGTAATAACATCACAACTAATAACCATAAATACTCTTACATTTATATTGCTAACACTAGAATAGGTTATAAAACTGAAAAATAATTATACCAATTAGAGATATTTAAAAGTGATATTCATCACAAAATAAAGACAACTTTCCCCGTATAACAGATCAATTACCCACTTAACTAATGAATAAAATGAAAAAAATACCGTTTTTAGCATCAGCGATAACCACAGCATTGACCGCTGTTATCGCGTTTCCAGCAAGTGCTTGTACAACTATTCTTGTCGGTAACCAAGCCACAACTGATGGTTCTTACATTATTGCTCGTAATGAAGATTACCAAGCCACTAACGCTAAGCACTTTGTTTTCCATCCAGCAGAAAAAATGCAACAAGCTGACTTTCATGGTAATGCCAACAACTTTAGCTACCCAGCAGCTAAAAATGCATTGCAATACACCTCAATGTCAGACTTTGACACCAATAATAAGAGTATGGGCGAAGTTGGTTTTAACTCAGCAGGTGTCGGTCTTTCAGCAACAGAGACCATTTATAATGGCGTTAAAGCACTAAAGGCTGACCCATATATTACTCAAACAGGGATTGGTGAAGATGCCATTGAAAATGTGATTTTACCCCGTATTCACTCTGCAAAAGAAGGCGTAGAGTTACTTGGTAAAATCATTGAAACTCAAGGTGCAGCAGAAGGCTTTGGTGTGGCATTTGTTGATAATACGGGTATTTGGTATTTAGAAACGGGCAGTGGTCACCAATGGATGGCTGAAAAAATTCCAGCTGATAAGTATTTTGTATCCGCTAACCAAGGCCGTTTAAGTACCTATTTACCAAATAACCCTAATTACATGGCATCGCCAACATTAGTCAGCTTTGCCGAGCAACATGGTTTATACAAATCAGAAGCAGGCAAACCTTTCAACTTCCATGCTGCTTACTCACAAGACACACCTAACGATGTAACATATAACTATCCACGAGTGTGGACTTTGCAGCATATGTACACTCAAGGATTAACCACCAAGATCGACCAAGGTACTACTTTCCCTGTATTTCTAAAACCAACCAAGAAACTCAGTGTTGCCGATGTTGAACAAGGCTTGCGTAATCATTACCAAGGAACATCTCACGACCCATACGCAACCCAAAACCCTAAAGAAGCTTACCGTCCAATTTCGGTATTCCGTACTCAAGAGTCACACGTATTACAAGTACGTCCAAATTTACCGACTGCTATTGGTGATGTGGCATACATCTCGTATGGCATGACAGCACTTGGCGTTTACTTACCTTATTACCAAGGCATGACAGAAGTGCCTCATGCATTAACTATTGGTACAAATAAAGCCGATAGTGCTTCTGCTAACTGGGCTTTCCGTAAACTACAAACACTTGCGATGACGAACTGGAAAGTATTCTCTCCAATCGTACAAACCGCTTATCATAAGTTTGAAGTACAAACAGCATCAAAACAGCGTGAACTTGAGAAGAATTACCTTAAAATTTACAAGCGCCAGCCTAAAAAAGCACAAGCGTTAATCAATGATTTTGAGAAAACAACGGTTGCTGATGCATTAGCCTTAACCGAACAATTAACTAATACATTATTTACTCAAATGACCTACACCACCGATATGACATACCATTTCGAAGGTGCGTAATCATTAATGATAGCGTTAATTAACCAACATTAAGCGTCGCTTTATAACAAGAAGATCACTCAGAGATCTTCTTGTTTTTTATCTATCGTTCTGCTTCGTTGGTCACGAGGGGGGTTAATATTCGTTTCATACCATAATAAACGGCAATCATTGGTAATAGTAAAATAACAATCGCGATCCCATAGCTGATACCAGCTGGCACCCCCATTCCCCAACCTAATGTAAATGCTATTCCACCAATAGCATCCTTTATTGTATCTATAAATGAGTATTGGCTAATAAGCAAAGGTAGCCATGGTAAAATCAAGATACCAACGCCAATACTCACTATTTTTATTTTAATACCTTGTTTTAACATATGCACCTCACATTTGAACGGTGTTTTATTGTTAATTAAAAAACACCATTAAGCAACAATATTTCAAGTCACATTATTATTTCGAAATAATTAACTGACTTAGTGCTTAATTATTACAATTGAGTAAAAGTAATTTAAGTATTCATCCAATTATCATTGATTCAATATTGATTATAATCAGTGCCACATAACAGCAATACCGTTGCTGTTATTCAATCGACTTTCCTGTGTATTTCTACTTGCTTATCAGCAAATATTTCCCATTGGAGGGCACAATGAATCAACAACGCGCAGAGAATCTTTATTATTATCTTAGAGAACAAAATACACCACAAAAAGAAATGAATGTGGTGATCAAACAACTTATTGAAAATTATAACATTAACTTATATCCACTCGATCGTCGTTACCGTGCACGTATCGGTTATTCCCCTAATCGTTATGACATTAATAGCTATGGTACCGCAGGATCACGCACTATGAATCAAACTCGTGGCATGCAAAAAACACAATAAAAAATCATAAAAAAACCCCAATAATTGATTATTCAACTATTAGGGTTATTGCTTAATAATCAGTATGTTGCCACTTCATTATTTCAGACGATCAACAATAAGTGGCACTAAAGATGTATAAGCATACCAAGTTGCCGTAGCAATGATTACGGTCCATACAATGCGAGAAACCCATTGTGTTCGTTGCATATGGCGCGAAGGATCAGGTTCACCACAATGAGGACAGAAATGTGCACGACGAGATACCGTACCATCACAAGCTGGGCAATCAGTCAAACGCTTAGAACGAGACTTTGTCATAATTTCAGTCGCTATGTTGTCATCACCAGCATCTGAGCGCGATGCGGGTTGGCTAAAATCAGGGGTATTCGCCGGTGGCGCTTTATGCCCAGAACGTTTTTCTGCATGTAAAGAAAATGATAATTCCGGTTTATTGGTATCATCATCAAGAGCAGAAAATTCAGTTGTCTTCACTATCATTCACCATTTGATTAATTTCCGTACGCATAATACGCAATATTAAGCCAATAATCTCCATTTAAGCTGATATTAGTACGCTAATAGTACTACACTACAAAAATTAATCAGATATCATCTGATGAGCAAAAATCGCGATTATGCTAAAGCGTCGATAAATAATCATTTCTACCCTAACGTTTAACAAAGCTATGCAATGAATTAATTCACCCCCATCAGGGTTTTATATTTCGTAATGGCTTGCTGGCAAAAATCGCGTTCGTCATCGTCTTCAATATTATTGGTTAATTCAGCAAAAGCCTCATACCCTACTTTGCCATTTTTTACTTTCCATACCGCATAAGACGCTTGCTTATCTAACTCGATACGCATTCTTTCGCTATCTGACAATTGGGTTAAATTATACATATTATTCTCAGCCTACTTTTTTGTTAATTCTACCCAAGATTCGAATCAAGAAGAACCCTTTTCAAACTTGATTATTGTTATGCCTATTTTGCGCTTTAAAAGCAATCTATTGACACTTTTACTTGTGTAATCCATTACATTTTAAAAAATGTCTATTTTTTAGCGGTAAAGAATAAAAACCACCAATTAAAAATAAACCCATTATTTATTATAAGGTTAAATATTATTACGCACATTTTTACACTTAATCAAACACAAAAAAGAAAACGATACCCTTAACACTTTCAACAGATTTGGTAATCAACGGAGCTAAAATAATAAAACAGCCTTAATTTTGTGACTTAGATCTCAAGATCTGAATATTTTATTCCATAAACTACTACCATAAATTGAAGCACAAACTCTGCTTCTGATAACTCATAAACCTAGGAGCTCTTCATGGCTACTCCACATATCAATGCCGAAGTTGGCGATTTTGCAGAAACAATTTTAATGCCTGGTGATCCACTACGCGCACAGTTTATTGCAGAAACTTACCTAGAAGATGTAAAGCGTGTATGTGATGTACGCGGCATGTACGGTTTCACTGGTACTTATAAAGGTAAGCCAGTATCAGTAATGGGTCATGGTATGGGCATTCCATCATGTTCTATTTATGTACACGAGCTAATCAAAGATTTTGGTGTTAAAAACATCATCCGTATTGGTAGCTGTGGCGCTGTTCATGATGATGTTAAGTTAATGGATGTTATCATTGCAATGGGTGCTTCAACTGACTCTAAAGTTAACCGCATTCGTTTCGCTAACCACGATTTCGCGGCTATTGCTGACTATCATTTATTAGAAACAGCAGTAAACCAAGCACGCGCACAAAATGTTGCAGTTCGTGTTGGTAACGTATTCTCTGCTGATTTATTCTACAGCCCAGAAGTTGGTCTATTTGATAAGATGGAACAACTAGGTATCCTTGGTGTCGACATGGAAGCGGCTGGCATCTACGGTGTTGCAGCAGAGCTTGGTGCTAAAGCACTGACTATTCTAACAGTGTCTGATCACATCAAACGTGGTGAGAAACTAAGTGCAGAAGCACGTCAGCATTCATTCAATGAAATGATGAACGTAGCGCTAGAAACGGCAATCAATCTATAATCTGTTACTGTGGTCATAGACCATTTATAATAGAAATTCGATATAAAGTGGAAAACGTATCTTTGAATATATTTTCCACTTTTTTATACCCGCTAATATTTAAAATATTCAATAATTTGATAATGCTAACAATATCTCTATATCATTATTTCACTTAGGTATAATTACGTTTTCTTAAACCGCAACTAGGCAATGCTCTATGACTTCATCCTCACTATCCACGACGCTGGATCAGTTGCCACCTGCTTGCGATAATATTCAGCTAAATTATTGTAAAACTGTCGCCTGTGCTAATTTTAGTCGTACTGATCCTAATTTATATGTACTACAAAACAGCAATCTCCAACGCCCCGTGCTTATCTGCCGTGAATGTGGTGCTTTTCCGCCTGTCATCAGTAATTATGATGTGGTCGCTGAAAAACAACGCTTAAAACTAGAACAAAATAGTGGTTTAGCCGCTTGTTCAAATAAGCACTGTCCTCATCATGGCTTACCTGTTCTCACCTACCGTCAGCATTATCATGCTTTTGGCTTTAGTGGCGAACGTCAACGTTATCGCTGTCGAGCCTGTCACCACACCTTTGTCGATCCTTGGTCGAGCAGTAATAACAAACACCAGTTACAACAAAAATTATTGGCATATTTATTTACGGGTTATACCGTACGGGAAATTTGTCGACGTTTGGCGATGAACCCAAAAACGTTTTATGATCAACTGAATAATATTGCGGCACGTTGTCGTCATCAATTAACCATTTTTGATGCCCGTTTAGGTAAACAATCACAAGCTCGCCAACTAGCAACAGATCTGACCCCATTGCAGCCTCAAAGTAATAATGGCGTATTATGGATAGCAACCGCTGAAGTTAATTCAGGCTATGTGATAAGCCAACACGTCAATTACCAAACACAATCCGTAGCCACCTCGGTCACTTATCATGATGCTTATTGCAATGGAACCCGTTTTATTGCCCCTCATAACGACCATTATCCATCAAGTGCAGCACCGTTATCACAAGGTCTACTGGCCCATATTGATACCACTTATCGCCATATTTTAGCCCGTAAAAATATGGAGAACCCACTTAGTGCCCAAGTCAGCATTAATTACCCAGCGAAAGGCTGTCTAGTTCGTCCTCAATATACTGTATATAGTCACTTTTTATACTTGCATGAATTGCTCAATCACAATACGTCGACCTTAGCCGTGTTTATGCCGCAAGAAACGTTATTACGTTCAGCGTGTTTATCTATTTTTATTGACCGCATAAATAACCATACTATTGACCCACTTTATGTAGTTGAAGATCAGCAATGGCAACACGGACAACAGGTTGAAAAAATTGATATCGTATTAATGGGATGGTGGCGAGATCGGTGGGCATTTAGTCGTAATAAAAGCGGAAATAAAGGCATCTGTCATCTTGGTGGTAATAAAAAAGATCAACAACGCTGGTTAACGATTGCCACTCATCGTGCAGCAACGGCTTATCAACAACGTTTTTATGATCAATTTAACCATATGATTAATGAGCCACGACGTAAACTGCGTCCCGCCAGCTTATTACCATTATTGGACATTTATCGTGCTTGGCATAATCTTTGCCATCAAAATAAAGCCGGAATAACCCCAGCTCAAACGCTGGATTTAATGTCTTCACCAATGACACTTGAACAGCTATTGCGGTAACAGTGTTGCTGTATATTTAGAAGGAACATCAGTGTCATCAGGTAATGATACATTTTCTAATTGAACACTATGGATGCAGATCGTCTACACAAAACTTCATTTAGCCACCATTCTTACAAAAAAAAGCTCGAACTAAAAAATTCGAGCCTTTGTTGTTTTAACTGAGTGGCAATTAGACGTTAGTACACTTCACACCAATCTGATTTCATGTCGATCAATGTCCAGTCACCTCTAGAATTCGCTTCATCTAATGCTTTATCGAGTTTACCAACATGGGATTTACGATCGTACTTCCACTCACGCTCAGCATCAGTATGGTGAACAATCATTGCCATTGAATTTGGTTGGCTCGTTGCCCATTGCATCATCGCTTGGTCACCATCTGAATTACCCACCGCTAAAATAGGCTTCTTACCTATAATATGCTGAATATTAGTGACCTTTCCGGCTTTATCATCAATGGTCAAAATAGATGCATCTTTAGTAACCGTCGGTTTACCATCGTTGTAGCTATAGTTATATTTAAGCGCGCTACCAATGATCTGCTCTGAAGGGATGTTGTAAGCTTGTGGCGCCCATGCCCTCATAAAATCAACGCCGCCACCCGACACAATGTAAGTCTTAAAGTCATGTTGCTGCAGATAAGTCAGCATCTCTTTCATTGGCTGATAAGTAAGAGCAGTATACGCTTTGTTAAAGCGTTTATCTTTTGCGGCCTTCAGCCATTGTTTAACTTCTTGTTGGTATTGCTCAACCGTCATACCAGAATGGGTCGCCATAATGATTTTCAATAACCCTTCTTCACCACTGCCAAGAACACTCTCAATATCTCCTTCAAGTACAAACTTAAATGGTGCTTGCGTTTTCCACTCTGGGTGCTCAGACGCCATCTCTTTTATACGATCTAATGCAAAGGCAAATTGAAAGTAATAAGGCTTTTCCGACCACAGCGTGCCATCGTTATCAAACACAGCGATACGATCCTCAACCGCGACGAAAGTCTTGGATTTGGCTTTAGTGGCTTGCTCCACAAAGTCTACAATAGCGGATTTACTCTCACTATCTTTCCAAGAAGGGAGCAATGTAGCATCACAATCTTTAGCAAAAACTGAGAAAGAAAAGCTTGATAAAATCGCGACTGACAAGAGAGTTATTTTATTCATAGCACCACCACGCTGTTGAATGAATTGCTGAGGTTAATTACATTGATTCTAGTTCGTTGAAGCTGATTTTCCATTTATAAACACTATAACCAATGTTTATATTGCTATTAAAACAGCCGTATTTAGCAGTATTGATCTAACATGCACTACAAGCTCGCAATGTACATAAAACAGAAAAATAAAGACTATTATTGTCCATCAGTATTTCTGGCACCAAAAACACAGCAAGAACTTTTTTACTCCTATTGATAAAAATAACTGTACAAAAAACGTACAGCTGTTATTATCAGCCTCGTTTTGTTGTTCAGGACGTTATTAAATGCAACACCAAGTCACAGTTAAACCTTCAGCTACAGCAACGTTATCGTTTTGTACTTCAGTGTTTCCCTTGTTTTGGCAGTAACATTAATAATTTAACCACTTAATACATCGCATTTTAGCGGTTAATTAATCATCTATATAAGGGGCATCACATGTCTAATACATCTACTGGTTTAGTAAAATGGTTTAACGAAGAGAAAGGTTTTGGTTTTATTACTCAAGACAACGGCGGTGCTGACGTATTCGTTCACTTCCGTGCTATCGCTTCTGAAGGTTTCAAAACTCTTGCTGAAGGCCAAAAAGTGTCTTTTGAAGTAGAACAAGGCCAAAAAGGTCTTCAAGCTGCAAACGTTGTAGCCCTATAATTTATCTTTTTTGATAAATGAAAAAATGCTGGCTAAGGTCGTAATGCTGATCAGTTAAGCCCAAAATGATCAGTTGAACGATCCTGTAGATGTGTAAAAATCCAAGTGTATTTAATGCACTTGGATTTTTTTATGTTTTTAAGACAAGCACTTGAACAGATACATG
>NZ_PYLV01000069.1:0-553 GCF_003025475.1 Photobacterium sp. NCIMB 13483 | reverse complement strand
TACCACGGTGTGGTTCATGACTGGGGTGAAGTCGTAACAAGGTAGCCCTAGGGGAACCTGGGGCTGGATCACCTCCTTACCTAAAGACTTATGCTGTTTTATGCAGTGTCCACACAGATTGCTTGGTAAAATTAGTTATTAGAAAATAGCGAAAGTGCTAATTAATGCAAACGCATTGATTAACGCTTTTGCGTTATGCTCTTTAACAATCTGGAAAGCTGACTAGTAAATTTAATCGAAAGATTAATTTTAAAAATGTTTTTATTCTTTGAATAAAAACGAGTTCTCAAAACAACACACATTCAAGTGTCTTGATTTTGTTTTTACTTTTTAAAGTAAAAACAAATAAATGAGTCCGGCGAAAAACCAATGTTTAATATTTTCTTGATCGGATTATTAAACGCAAACCTTGGTTGTTTGAACATGCAAGACCTCTTGGGGTTGTATGGTTAAGTGACTAAGCGTACACGGTGGATGCCTTGGCAGTCAGAGGCGATGAAGGACGTATTAACTTGCGATAAGCCCAGATTAGGCAGTAAAAGCCTCTTGAGTC
>NZ_PYLV01000068.1:0-571 GCF_003025475.1 Photobacterium sp. NCIMB 13483 | reverse complement strand
TTAACAACAGGCTAGGGAAACCTAGTAACGTTGGCGCGTTGGCAGAGTGGCTATGCAGCGGATTGCAAATCCGTGTACCTCGGTTCGACTCCGGGACGCGCCTCCATTCTCTTTGAGAATATGCGACACTAGCTCAGCTGGTAGAGCGCAACCTTGCCAAGGTTGAGGTCACGAGTTCGAACCTCGTGTGTCGCTCCAAATTAAAGAATATTGATGCTATCAGTGTTCAGCAATACAAGAGGTGACTCGACAATGTTGAGGTCACGCCTGAGTTTACAAGATCGGGAACCTCGTGTGTCGCTCCAAATTAAAGAATATTGATGCTATCAGTGTTCAGTAATACAAGAGGTGACTCAACAATGTTGAGGTCACGCCTGAGTTTACAAGATCGGGAACCTCGTGTGTTGCTCCAAATTAAAAGATATTGCTGAAATGGCAGTATTTACAGATGGTGTCTTACCCATCGCAAGAAATTGCGTGCCCTGGTGGTGGAATTGGTAGACACAAGGGATTTAAAATCCCTCGGCGTTCGCGCTGTGCCGGTTCAAGTCCGGCCCGGGGCACCATCTAT
>NZ_PYLV01000067.1:0-574 GCF_003025475.1 Photobacterium sp. NCIMB 13483 | reverse complement strand
AAGGTTTGCGTTTAATACTCCGATCAAGAAAATATTAAACATTGGTTTTTCGCCGGACTCGATACAAGACACTTGAATGTGTGTTGTTTTGAGAACTCGTTTTTATTCAGAGAATAAAAACATTTTTTAAAATCAATCTTTCGATTAAATTTACTAGTCAGCTTTCCAGATTGTTAAAGAGCATGTGTCTATCTTTCGACGTCCACTTTTTAAAAGCACTTTACTCTCTTTACTTAAGAGAAATACGTTTAAAAAGTGGCGTCCCGTAGGGGAGTCGAACCCCTGTTACCGCCGTGAAAGGGCGGTGTCCTAGGCCTCTAGACGAACGGGACATTGGTGGAGCTATGCGGGATCGAACCGCAGACCTCCTGCGTGCAAGGCAGGCGCTCTCCCAGCTGAGCTATAACCCCAATATTTTACTTCAAAAGAAGTTCTCCGAAGAGAAGATGGTGGGCGATACCGGGCTCGAACCAGTGACCCCCTCCTTGTAAGGGAGGTGCTCTCCCAACTGAGCTAATCGCCCTCCGATTTTTTACATCTTCGAGGAGAAGATGGTGGGTCGTGCAGGATTCGA
>NZ_PYLV01000066.1:0-647 GCF_003025475.1 Photobacterium sp. NCIMB 13483 | reverse complement strand
TCAATGCTTGTTCATTGATAAAATGCGGAAGTGGCGGAATTGGTAGACGCACTAGATTTAGGTTCTAGCGCCGTAAGGTGTGAGAGTTCAAGTCTCTCCTTCCGCACCATTCTCTCAATAGAGTTGAGAGATAGCTTGAAAAAGCACACTGTAGGTCTATCGCCAAGCGGTAAGGCAACGGCTTTTGATGCCGTCATACCCTGGTTCGAATCCAGGTAGACCTGCCACTCTTTAAGAGTATTGATTTATTTCAGTATTCTATGTTGGCTACGTAGCTCAGTTGGTTAGAGCACATCACTCATAATGATGGGGTCACAGGTTCGAATCCCGTCGTAGCCACCATTTATTCTTCAACTAAGTATTTACCTATACTTAATTGAAAAATACAATCAGAGACAACAGTTATTTATAACTGACAATATGCGGAAGTGGCGGAATTGGTAGACGCACTAGATTTAGGTTCTAGCGCCGCAAGGTGTGAGAGTTCAAGTCTCTCCTTCCGCACCATTCTCTCTGATTTAAAAGTCTTGTTACTACCCAACAAGCAACGCTTATGTATTTAAGCACTGTAGGTCTATCGCCAAGCGGTAAGGCAACGGCTTTTGATGCCGTCATACCCTGGTTCGAATCCAGGTAGACCTGCCATA
>NZ_PYLV01000065.1:0-666 GCF_003025475.1 Photobacterium sp. NCIMB 13483 | reverse complement strand
CATACAACCCCAAGAGGTCTTGTATGTTCAAACAACCAAGGTTTGCGTTTAATACTCCGATCAAGAAAATATTAAACATTGGTTTTTCGCCGGACTCATTTATTTGTCTTCACTTTAAAAAGTGAAAGCAAACACAGACACTTGAATGTGTATGTTTTGAGAACTCGTTTTTATTCAAAGAATAAAAACATTTTTAAAATTAATCTTTCGATTAAATTTACTAGTCAGCTTTCCAGATTGTTAAAGAACATGTAATCATCGTTAGATAACCACTTTCTAATCACATTCATTACTTTGAATATATTTAGAAAGTGGTGGAGCTATGCGGGATCGAACCGCAGACCTCCTGCGTGCAAGGCAGGCGCTCTCCCAGCTGAGCTATAACCCCAACGATTTAAAAGACTATACCATCACTTTTTCTGGGAGAAAAAGTGGTGGGTCTGAGTGGACTCGAACCACCGACCTCACCCTTATCAGGGGTGCGCTCTAACCACCTGAGCTACAGACCCAAGTCTTTTTACGTTCTACATTTTAACCAAGCAATCTGTGTGGACACTGCATAAAACAGCATAAGTCTTTAGGTAAGGAGGTGATCCAGCCCCAGGTTCCCCTAGGGCTACCTTGTTACGACTTCACCCCAGTCATGAACCACACCGTGGTAAACGC
>NZ_PYLV01000064.1:0-668 GCF_003025475.1 Photobacterium sp. NCIMB 13483 | reverse complement strand
AAAAGTCTTGTTACTACCCAACAAGCAACGCTTATGTATTTAAGCACTGTAGGTCTATCGCCAAGCGGTAAGGCAACGGCTTTTGATGCCGTCATACCCTGGTTCGAATCCAGGTAGACCTGCCATATTTAGATTAATTGTTGCGACAGTTAATCATTGCGGAAGTGGCGGAATTGGTAGACGCACTAGATTTAGGTTCTAGCGCCGTAAGGTGTGAGAGTTCAAGTCTCTCCTTCCGCACCATTATTCTTCATCTTAACTACGGTTAATGTGAAAAATACGATCAGAGAAACAACAGTTATTCGTAACTGACAATATGCGGAAGTGGCGGAATTGGTAGACGCACTAGATTTAGGTTCTAGCGCCGCAAGGTGTGAGAGTTCAAGTCTCTCCTTCCGCACCATTCTCTCTGATTTAAAAAGTCTTGTTACTACCCAACAAGCAACGCTTATGTATTTAAGCACTGTAGGTCTATCGCCAAGCGGTAAGGCAACGGCTTTTGATGCCGTCATACCCTGGTTCGAATCCAGGTAGACCTGCCATATTTAGATTAATTGTTGCGACAGTTAATCATTGCGGAAGTGGCGGAATTGGTAGACGCACTAGATTTAGGTTCTAGCGCCGTAAGGTGTGAGAGTTCAAGTCTCTCCTTCCGCACCATTATTCTT
>NZ_PYLV01000063.1:0-679 GCF_003025475.1 Photobacterium sp. NCIMB 13483 | reverse complement strand
AGTACTCATGGATATCGTTGTAGTGCATCATCGCTTTCATGAACGGTGGTAACACTTGTGCACGGTAACGACGCATTGAAGCAACGATACGGCCAGCAACGAAGTCAGCAGTGTCTTCTAGTACAGAATAACACTCATCAACACGTTCCATTAACTGGCGGTTGTTAAGAATAGAAGTACGAGCGCGTTCTGCTAGTAGAAATACTGGTACTTCAGATTGACGCGCTTGAAGTGCACTTAGTAGTTCAACTTCTTCGTTAGAGTTAACGATTTGCTCTTCAGTTTTTTCTAGTGCTAATACTAGGCTGTCAATTTGAGTAGACAGAATAACCGCACGTGCATCTTCGTAAGAAGTAGCAGTGATGATTTCGATAGTGCGGTTTTGTAGTTCAGCAACAAGCGACTTAGTTGCGCGGTCTGCAAAGCTGTTTGGAGTAATATTTTGGTGCTCGATAACAAGAGCACGCATTTTATTTGTACTACTATTATTGTTCATAATAACGCCTGAATAAAATGGTGGATAACAGGTGTGTTTTAACTCGACATATTAATTATGAAAAATTAAAAGGCCTGACCGAATATTTTAGAAAGGGAATAAATAATACTGTTTATTAATAGTGATAATTAATTGTCAGTGTATTTATTATTTATTCCCATTTCCGTTCTAGTTAGTTATTAA
>NZ_PYLV01000062.1:0-699 GCF_003025475.1 Photobacterium sp. NCIMB 13483 | reverse complement strand
TTACTTCGGTAAGAAATGCAACAATAGCAATTATATTGCTGTGTTTGCCTTGATAGCTCAGTCGGTAGAGCAGAGGATTGAAAATCCTCGTGTCGGTGGTTCGATTCCGCCTCGAGGCACCATATTATAAAATAACGTCATTGACGTTATACAAAAAGAATTTAGTGTGCCGACTTAGCTCAGTAGGTAGAGCAACTGACTTGTAATCAGTAGGTCACCAGTTCGACTCCGGTAGTCGGCACCATCTTTTGAAAACCTCATCTTTGATGAGGTTTTTTTTCGTCTGGAGAAAAGAGGTTCGAGGGTTCGAGGGTTCGAGGGTTCGAGGGTTCGAGGGTTCGAGGGTTCGAGGGTTCGAGGGTTCGAGGGTTCGAGGGTTCGAGGGTTCGAGGGTTCGAGGGTTCGAGGGTTCGAGGGTTCGAAATTTTTAACACCAGCAATATCATTGTCAATAATAATCTTGCTACTGCCCTTACTCGTCTCTAAAAAAACTCGTCCCTGCTATTACACCTATCTTCAGCTCTTCCTCACCCCTCGAAAACTCGCCCCTGCTGTTACCCCTATCTTCAGCTCTTTGTTGTGGCTTAATGAACTTGTACACCTAAATAGGATAAAATACTCTTAATATCAAAATGGTGTACATAATGAAAAAAGCTCGAACAACTTATTCAGTCGCATTCAAGCACGATGCTGCTAATT
>NZ_PYLV01000061.1:0-712 GCF_003025475.1 Photobacterium sp. NCIMB 13483 | reverse complement strand
AGTAGATTCCCTATCTCGTTCGTAACCTCACTGTAGGGAATGACGGGGTTTATTACCCGTCATCCCGGAAGTTGAGGCACGAGCTATCCGGGATCTACTCACCACGTGCTTAAGCCACAAAGAAGCCAGTGAAAATAATAACTTTACAACACGCGGATAGTAGATTCCCTATCTCGTTCGTAACCTCACTGTAGGGAATGACGGGGTTTATTACCCGTCATCCCGGAAGTTGAGGCACGAGCTATCCGGGATCTACTCACCACGTGCTTAAGCCACAAAGAAGCCAGTGAAAATAATAACTTTACAACACGCGGATAGTAGATTCCCTATCTCGTTCGTAACCTCACTGTAGGGAATGACGGGGTTTATTACCCGTCATCCCGGAAGTTGAGGCACGAAGCTATCCGGGATCTACTCATCACGTGCTTGAGCCACAAAGAAGCCAGTGAAAATAATAACTTTACAACACGCGGATAATAGATTCCCTATCTCGTTCGTAACCTCACTGTAGGGAATGACGGGGTTTATTACCCGTCATCCTGGAAGCTGAGGCATGAAGCTATCCGGGATCTACTCAACGCGTGATTGAGCCACAAAGAAGCCAGTGAAAATAATAACTTTACAACACGCGGATAGTAGATTCCCTATCTCGTTCGTAACCTCACTGTAGGGAATGACGGGGTTTATTACCCGTCATCCCGGAAGCTGAGGC
>NZ_PYLV01000060.1:0-721 GCF_003025475.1 Photobacterium sp. NCIMB 13483 | reverse complement strand
AGAATTAATGTGCCGACTTAGCTCAGTAGGTAGAGCAACTGACTTGTAATCAGTAGGTCACCAGTTCGACTCCGGTAGTCGGCACCATTTATTCTCTTACTTCGGTAAGAAATGCAACAATAGCAATTATATTGCTGTGTTTGCCTTGATAGCTCAGTCGGTAGAGCAGAGGATTGAAAATCCTCGTGTCGGTGGTTCGATTCCGCCTCGAGGCACCATATTAAAATTTGATACGATTCGTCGTGTTGAATAGTAAAAGTTAATTCCCTCTTAGTTCAGTTGGTAGAACGCCGGACTGTTAATCCGTATGTCACTGGTTCAAGTCCAGTAGAGGGAGCCAAATCTATTTCTTCACTCAATAGAGTAAAGAAATATAAAAGAATTAATGTGCCGACTTAGCTCAGTAGGTAGAGCAACTGACTTGTAATCAGTAGGTCACCAGTTCGACTCCGGTAGTCGGCACCATTTATTCTCTTACTTCGGTAAGAAATGCAACAATAGCAATTATATTGCTGTGTTTGCCTTGATAGCTCAGTCGGTAGAGCAGAGGATTGAAAATCCTCGTGTCGGTGGTTCGATTCCGCCTCGAGGCACCATATTAAAATTTGATACGATTCGTCGTGTTGAATAGTAAAAGTTAATTCCCTCTTAGTTCAGTTGGTAGAACGCCGGACTGTTAATCCGTATGTCACTGGTTCAAGTCCAGTAGAGGGAGCCAAAT